>NZ_KV800315.1:151634-267156 GCF_001810205.1 Pseudomonas sp. HMSC076A11
GAGCACCTGCCCGAGCAGGTGCTCGCCGACCGCCACGCGATGCATGCCGCCGGTAGGGCTGACTTCGGTGTTGGAGGAAACCCCGAGCATCTCGCCGAGCGGGGTGAGCAGCGCCTGGTGCTGCTGGAAGCCGATGACCTCGGCGAGCAGCGCCAGGCTCTGGTCGGGATTGCGCAACTGGCAGAGTTCGCCGATGCGCACGCCGGGCACCACGGCCTTGAGCAGGGTTCCGGTGACCTGGGTGACCCGCCCGCGGATCTGGATCGGCCGGCAGCCTTCGATGGCGTGGCGCATCCGGACGATGAGAGGAGAGAGAGGCGCGGGCATGGCGGATCGGTTCGGCTGGAGTCGGCGCGCACTATAGAGAAAGCCTCGCGCGACGAATTTCAGTGCCAGCCGGGAGTTTTTAGAAATCGGTTGCCGCCGCGGCTAAAAAAAACCGGCCGATATTGGCATCGGCGCCGCCGGGCCGGTTCCTATACTGCGCCGCCTTTGCAGACCAGGAGCCACAGCCACGATGGACATCCTCCAGAGTTCCTCCGCCGCGCCCCTCGCGCCGCGGGAAGCGGCCAACGCCCCCGCGCAGCAGGCTGGCGGCAGCTTTCAGGGCGAGCGCGTCCACTACGTTTCCGTTTCGCAGTCGCTGGCCGATGCCGCGGAAGAGCTGACCTTCGCCTTTTCCGAGCGCGCCGAGAAATCCCTGGCCAAGCGCCGCCTGAGCGACGCCCATGCGCGCCTGAGCGAAGTCCAGGCCATGCTGCAGGAGTACTGGAAGCGCATTCCGGACCTGGAAAGCCAGCAGAAGCTCGAGGCGCTGATCGCCCACCTGGGCAGCGGCCAACTGAGCAGCCTGGCGCAGCTCAGTGCTTACCTGGAGGGCTTCTCCAGCGAGATCAGCCAGCGCTTCCTGGCGCTGTCGCGGGCGCGCGACGTCCTGGCCGGGCGGCCGGAGGCGCGGGCGATGCTGGCGCTGGTCGACCAGGCGTTGCTGCGGATGGCCGACGAGCAGGGCCTGGAGATCGAACTCGGCCTGCGCATCGAGCCGCTGGCCGCCGAGGCTTCCGCCGCCGGTGTCGGCGATATCCAGGCGCTGCGCGATACCTACCGTGACGCGGTACTCGACTACCGGGGCCTGTCGGCGGCCTGGCAGGACATCCAGGCGCGCTTCGCCGCGACGCCGCTGGAGCGGGTCGTGGCCTTCCTGCAGAAAGCCCTGAGCGCCGACCTGGACAGTCAGTCGAGCCGGCTCGATCCGGTGAAGCTGGAGCGGGTCATGAGCGACATGCACAAGCTGCGCGTGCTCGGCGGCCTGGCGGAGCAGGTGGGGGCGCTCTGGCAGGTGCTGGTGACGGGGGAGCGGGGCCATGGCATACGGGCCTTCTGAATTGACCGGCGCAGTCATCGCCTTGCTCGAGAAGCGCTGGGTCGGCGTCGCCGAGGTGCAGGCGTTGCTCGAGCCGTTGCCGCTGGCCGACGTCGCCCGGCAGATCCATTTCTTCCGCGAACTGAAGCGTCTCTACCGCCTGTTGCCGGTCGAAGTGTTCGGCGACGACGAGCAGCGCCAGAATCTTTTGAATGCCTGCCAGATGGCACTCGACCTGGCGATCGAGCGCGAAGAGGAGCAGCAGCATGGACTGGGTTGAGCTGGCCGTCGCGCAGTTCTGCCAGGACCTGCGGGTGAGCGTACCGGCGCCGCTGGCGCGCGTGGTGCAACTGGATTTCGAGGACAGCGGCACCTTGCAGCTGGAACGCCATGGCGAACAGTTGTCGCTCTGGCTGGCCTGTGACCTGGCCTGGCATCAGGCCTATCGCGGCACCCTGCGGGCGTTGCGCCTGTGCCATGCGCGCGCGGCCGGGAGCCTGCCGCTGCGTTGCGCCTGGAGCGGCGAATCGCGCCTGCTGCTGTGCATCACCCTGGAAGCCCGGCAGGTCGGCATCCCGACGTTGCACCAGGCCTTGCAGGCGCTGCGCTCGGCGCGCAGCGAAGTGCTCGCCGCATGAGCCGGGTCGGTGCCTGGCACATCGGCATCGAACGACTCGACCTGGCGCATGCCGAGCCGTTCGCGCCGCCCCTGCCGGAGCGCCATCTGCTGGCGCCCGACGGCCGGCCGGTGGAGACCCACGTCGCCAGCCTGTATCCCGCGCAGCAGGCGCAACAGCGCCTGTTCGACTACGCCCGGCCCCAGCTGGAGTTCCACGGCCTGCTGCGCCCCGGCGACTTCCGCCAGGCGCTGCGCGATCTCCGCCTGGCCCTCACGCTGCCCCGCCAGCCGGCCCTGCAGGCCGCGGCCTGCCTGCTCGGCGAGCGCGATGAAGACGAGCGACTGCTGCAAATGGCCCTGAACCTGTTGCACAAGGTATGAATCGATGACGTTGAAACCGACGCAACAGCGCCTGTTGCTGATGCTGGGCTGGTTGCACCTGCAATGCGGCCAGCCGCGACGCGCCCAGGTGTTGCTGGAGGCCTTGCTGAGCGTTGCGCCGGAGCGCCGCGACGGGCGCCGCGCCTTGCTCCTGGCGTTGCTCCAGCAAGGCCTCGGCGAGCCCGCCGTGCGCCTGTGCCGGCAGTTGCAGGAGGATGGCGAGGAGGAGCCCGGTCTGTGGCTTTGCCTGAGCCGTGCCGAACAGCTCGCCGGGCGTCTCGACGCGGCGCGTGCCGCGCACGCCCGGGCGCTGGAGCTGGAGGCGCGGGAATGAACGACCTGAGCGGGCTTCTCGGCCGGGTCGGCGAGCGCAAGGACATCCTGCTGGTGGTGTTGCTGCTGGCGGTGGTGTTCATGATGGTGCTGCCGCTGCCACCGCTGCTGCTGGACATCCTCATCGCCGTCAACATCACCATCTCCGTGGTCCTGCTGATGATGTCGGTGTACATCGGCTCGCCGTTGCAGTTCTCGGTGTTCCCGGCGGTGCTGCTGATCACCACGCTGTTCCGCCTGGCGCTGTCGGTGAGCACCACGCGGATGATCCTGCTGCAGGCCGACGCGGGGCAGATCGTCAACACCTTCGGCAGCTTCGTGGTCGGCGGCAACCTGGTGGTGGGCATCATCATCTTCCTGATCATCACCATCGTGCAGTTCCTGGTGATCACTAAGGGTGCCGAGCGGGTCGCCGAGGTCAGCGCGCGCTTTTCCCTGGATGCCATGCCAGGCAAGCAGATGAGCATCGACGGCGACATGCGTGCCGGCGTGATCGATGTCAACGAGGCGCGGGCGCGGCGCGCGGTGATCGAAAAGGAAAGCCAGATGTTCGGCTCCATGGACGGCGCGATGAAGTTCGTCAAGGGCGACGCCATCGCCGGGCTGATCATCATCGTCGTCAACATCCTCGGCGGCATCGCCATCGGCGTCACGCAGAAGGGCCTGAGCACCGCCGACGCGCTGCAACTGTACGCGGTGCTGACCGTCGGCGATGGCATGGTCTCGCAGGTGCCGGCGTTGCTGATCGCCATCACCGCCGGGATCATCGTCACCCGGGTGTCTTCCGACGAATCGGCGGACCTCGGCAGCGACATCGGCGAACAGGTGGTGGCGCAGCCCAAGGCGCTGCTGATCGGCGGCCTGTTGCTGGTGCTGTTCGGCCTGATTCCCGGTTTCCCGACCCTGACCTTCCTGGCTCTCGCGCTGCTGGTTGGCGGCGGCGGCTACTTCATGCTCTGGCGCCAGCGGGCCCAGGCCAGCGCCGGTTCCCGCGACCTGCCGGCGCTGCTCGCGCAGGGCGCCGGAGCGCCATCGGCCAAGGCGCGTGGCAAGGCTGGCGGCGGCAAGCCGAAGGCCGGGCGTCTCGCCGAGCAGGAAGAATTCGCCCTCACCGTGCCGTTGCTGATCGACGTCGATGCCAGCCTCCAGGAACGTCTCGAGGCGATGTCGCTGAACGAGGAGCTGGTGCGGGTACGACGCGCGTTGTACCTGGATTTCGGCGTGCCGTTCCCGGGTATCCACTTGCGCTTCAACGAAGCGATGGGCGATGGCGAATACCTGGTGCAGCTACAGGAGGTCCCGGTCGCGCGCGGATGCCTGCGGCCGGGCTGGTTGCTGGTGCGCGAACGCGCCGCGCAGCTGGAACTGCTCGCGGTCCCCCACGAGCCGGCAGAGCTGCAGGTGCCGGGAGAAGAGGCGAGCTGGGTGGAGCAGGCGCATCAGGATCGCCTGGAGCGTTCCGGCTGTGCCTGCCTGGGCCTGGAGCAGGTGCTCACCTGGCACCTGTCCCATGTGCTGCGGGAGTACGCCGAGGATTTCATCGGCATCCAGGAGACGCGCTACCTGCTGGAGCAGATGGAGCAGGGTTACGGCGAGCTGGTGAAGGAGGCGCAGCGGATCGTTCCCCTGCAGCGGATGACCGAGATTCTCCAGCGCCTGGTCGGCGAGGACATCTCGATCCGCAACATGCGGGCGATCCTCGAGGCGATGGTGGAGTGGGGGCAGAAGGAGAAGGACGTGGTGCAGCTCACCGAGTACATCCGCAGCAGCCTCAAGCGCTACATCTGCTACAAGTACTCCAGCGGCAACAATATCCTTCCCGCCTATCTGCTGGACCAGGCGGTGGAGGAGCAGATCCGCGGTGGCATCCGCCAGACCAGCGCCGGCAGCTACCTGGCCCTCGACCCGGCGATAACCCAGGCCTTCCTCGAGCGCGTGCGGCAGACCGTCGGCGATCTCGCGCAGATGCAGAACCGGCCGGTGCTGATCGTTTCCATGGATATCCGCCGCTACGTGCGCAAGCTGGTGGAGAGCGACTATGCCGGGCTGCCGGTGCTGTCCTACCAGGAGCTGACCCAGCAGATCAACATCCAGCCGCTTGGCAGGATCGTGTTGTGAGCGCCGATCCGCTGATTCCCTGGTTTCTCGCCCGCGGCCTGGCGGTGCGTCCGCATTGCCTGCGCGACACCTCGATCGCGCTCGGCTGGCAGGTCCTGGCCCATGGCTGCGAACTGGCCTGGCGCTGCGACGGCGAGCGGGTCTGGATCGTGATGTTGCGTCGGCGGCAGGCGCGCAGCGGATTGGCCAATCCATTCGCCGCGCTGTACCTGCTGGCGGAGGCCACGCTCGATACGCTGGGGCCGCGCCAGCGTCTCTACGGCAAGGTCCTGGCGCTGGCCGGCAGCCCACTGCCTGGCGAGCGCATGGCGCGCTTCTATCGCCGCTGGACCGGCGCCGCCGAGCCCGCCGACGGCTGGTTCGAGCTGGAGGCCGGGCGGGTGGTGACGCAGCGAAGCCTGCGAAAACGACAAAAACCCGACCGTGCCTGACAGGCTCCGGCAACGTCGATCCCTACCATGGGCGACATGA
The DNA here is from genome assembly GCF_001810205.1 of Pseudomonas sp. HMSC076A11. Classification (NCBI taxonomy): domain Bacteria; kingdom Pseudomonadati; phylum Pseudomonadota; class Gammaproteobacteria; order Pseudomonadales; family Pseudomonadaceae; genus Pseudomonas; species Pseudomonas sp. HMSC076A11. The sequence continues at coordinate 156,920 of NZ_KV800315.1, forward strand.
ACGAATACACCGAAGACACCCTGCGGGCGACCGTCCAGGCCGCCGAACTGGCGATTCGCGACAGCGAGGAACGCGGCCGCCTGCTGGCGGAAATGTGGCAAGGCCTGGGGCTTGCCGCGGACGCCGGCGAGCTGCTGTTCCAGGCGCCGGAGCGAGAGCTGGCGCGAGCTGCCGAAGAGGAGCTGCTGGCCGAACTGCGGCGCATGCGCAGTTCCCAGCCGACGCAGGGCGAGCAGGGTACCCGGCCGCGGCGTCCGACGCCGATGCGTGGCTTGTTGATCTGAGGAATCACGATGGAAGTCAGAAACCTTAATGCCGCTCGCGAGCTGTTCCTGGACGAGCTCCTGGCCGCGTCGGCGGCGCCTGCCAGTGCCGAGCAGGAGGAACTGCTGGCCCTGTTGCGCAGCGAGCGGATCGTGCTGGCCCACGCCGGCCAGCCGCTGAGCGAGGCGCAAGTGCTCAAGGCGCTCGCCTGGTTGCTCGCGGCCAATCCGTCCGCGCCTCCGGGGCAGGGCCTCGAGGTACTCCGCGAAGTCCTGCAGGCACGTCGGCAGCCCGGTGCGCAGTGGGATCTGCGCGAGTTCCTGGTGTCGGCCTATTTCAGCCTGCACGGCCGTCTCGACGAGGATGTCATCGGTGTCTACAAGGATGTCCTGCAGACCCAGGACGGCAAGCGCAAGGCGCTGCTCGACGAGCTCAAGGCGCTGACCGCGGAGTTGAAGGTCTACAGCGTGATCCAGTCGCAGATCAACGCCGCGCTGTCGGCCAAGCAGGGCATCAGGATCGACGCTGGCGGTATCGATCTGGTCGACCCCACGCTCTATGGCTATGCCGTCGGCGATCCCAGGTGGAAGGACAGCCCCGAGTATGCGCTGCTGAGCAATCTGGATACCTTCAGCGGCAAGCTGTCGATCAAGGATTTTCTCAGCGGCTCGCCGAAGCAGAGCGGGGAACTCAAGGGCCTCAGCGATGAGTACCCCTTCGAGAAGGACAACAACCCGGTCGGCAATTTCGCCACCACGGTGAGCGACCGCTCGCGTCCGCTGAACGACAAGGTCAACGAGAAGACCACCCTCCTCAACGACACCAGCTCCCGCTACAACTCGGCGGTCGAGGCGCTCAACCGCTTCATCCAGAAATACGACAGCGTCCTGCGCGACATTCTCAGCGCGATCTAGAGGTATCCATGAACCAGCAAGCGACCCCTTCCGACACCGACCAGCAACAGGCGCTGGAGGCCTTCCTGCGCGACGGCGGCACCCTGGCGATGCTTCGCGGACTCAGCGAGGACACCCTGGAGCAGCTCTATGCGCTGGGCTTCAACCAGTACCAGGCGGGCAAGTGGGACGACGCGCAGAAGATCTTCCAGGCACTGTGCATGCTCGACCACTACGACGCCCGCTACTTTCTCGGCCTGGGCGCCTGCCGCCAGTCCCTCGGTCTCTATGAGCAGGCCCTGCAGAGCTACAGCTACGGCGCGCTGATGGACATCAACGAGCCGCGCTTTCCCTTCCATGCCGCCGAGTGCCACCTGCAACTGGGTGATCTCGACGGAGCCGAGAGTGGCTTCTACTCGGCCCGGGCCCTGGCCGCGGCACAGCCGGCGCACGAGGCCCTGGCCGCGCGTGCCGGCGCCATGTTGGAAGCCGTAACCGCGAGAAAGGATCGAACATATGAATCCGATAACGCTTGAACGCGCCGGACTGCCCTACGGGGTGGCCGACGCCGGGGATATCCCGGCGCTCGGCAGGCCGGTCGCGAGGGATGTCGAGAGTCTGCGGGTGGAGCGCCTGGCGGCGCCGGCCGCGGCTTCCGCGAGCGGCACGGGGGTGGCGCTGACGCCGCCGTCCGCAGCCAGCCAGCAGCGCCTGGAGGTCGCCAATCGTGCGGAGATCGCCAGCCTGGTGCAAGCAGTGGGCGAGGATGTCGGACTGGCGCGGCAGGTTGTGCTGGCCGGCGCTTCGACGCTGTTGTCCGCCGGCCTGATGTCGCCGCAGGCGTTCGAGATCGAGCTGGCGAAAATCACCGGCGAAGTCGAGAACCAGCAGAAGAAACTCAAGCTGACCGAAATCGAGCAGGCGCGAAAGCAGAACCTGCAGAAGATGGAGGACAACCAGCAGAAGATCAGGGAGTCGGAAGAAGCCGCGAAAGAAGCCCAGAAGTCCGGTCTGGCAGCCAAAATCTTTGGTTGGATCAGTGCAATAGCTTCGATCATCGTCGGCGCAATCATGGTGGCAACCGGCGTCGGCGCGGCCGCGGGTGCACTGATGATCGCGGGCGGTGTCATGGGAGTGGTCTCCCAGTCGGTACAGCAGGCAGCCGCGGACGGATTGATCAGCAAGGAAGTGATGGAAAAGCTCGGCCCGGCACTGATGGGTATCGAGATCGCCGTCGCGCTGCTGGCGGCGGTGGTCAGCTTCGGCGGCTCAGCGGTCGGCGGGCTGGCCAGGCTGGGCGCGAAGATCGGCGGCAAGGCGGCCGAGATGACCGCCAGCCTGGCGAGCAAGGTCGCCGACCTGGGCGGCAAGTTCGGCAGTTTGGCCGGCCAATCGCTGTCGCACTCGCTGAAACTCGGCGTGCAGGTTTCCGACCTGACCCTGGACGTCGCCAACGGCGCGGCCCAGGCCACTCATTCGGGATTCCAGGCGAAGGCCGCGAACCGCCAGGCCGACGTGCAGGAATCGCGTGCCGACCTGACCACCCTGCAGGGCGTGATCGAGCGCCTGAAGGAAGAGCTGAGCCGCATGCTGGAAGCATTCCAGGAAATCATGGAGCGGATCTTCGCCATGCTCCAGGCCAAGGGTGAAACCCTGCACAACCTGTCCAGCCGACCGGCAGCGATCTGAGGAGACGTCACATGATCGACACGCAATATTCCCTGGCGGCTACCCAGGCCGCGATCCCCTCCGAGCCGATCGCTCCCGGCGCCGCCGGGCGTTCCGTCGGCACGCCGCAAGCGGCTGCGGACCTGCCGCAGGTGCCGGCCGCGCGGGCCGACCGGGTCGAACTGAACGCTCCGCGCCAGGTGCTCGACCCGGTGCGCATGGAAGCGGCCGGCAGCGAGCTGGACAGCAGCGTCGAGCTTCTGCTGATTCTCTTCCGCATCGCGCAGAAAGCGCGCGAGCTGGGCGTGCTCCAGCGCGACAACGAGAACCAGTCGATCATCCACGCGCAGAAGGCGCAGGTGGACGAGATGCGCAGCGGCGCCACGCTGATGATCGCCATGGCGGTGATCGCTGGCGTCGGCGCATTGGCCTCGGCGGTGGTCGGCAGCCTCGGCGCGTTGAAGAACGGCAAGGCCATCAGTCAGGAGAAGACCCTGCAGAAGAACATCGATGGGCGCAACGAACTGATCGACGCGAAGATGCAGGCGCTTGGCAAGACCTCCGACGAGGATCGCAAGATCGTCGGCAAGGTCTGGGCGGCGGACCAGGTGCAGGACAGTGTGGCGTTGCGTGCGGCGGGCCGTGCCTTCGAGAGCCGCAACGGCGCCCTGCAGGTGGCCAACACGGTGATCCAGTCCTTCGTCCAGATGGCCAACGCCTCGGTCCAGGTGCGCCAGGGCGAGTCGCAGGCGAGCGCCCGGGAAGGAGAGGTCAACGCCACCATCGGGCAGAGCCAGAAGCAGAAGGTCGAGGACCAGATGAGCTTCGATGCCGGCTTCATGAAGGACGTCCTGCAGCTCATCCAGCAGTACACCCAGAGCCATAACCAGGCCTGGCGTGCGGCGGCCGGAGTGGTCTGAGCCGTCTCCGCGCGGGAGGAAAAGGCCACAGCGATGTGGCTTTTTTCTTAAAAGAAAAGTCTCTCAGTGACAAAAGCGATGCATAGCCCGGTGCTAGCATGCGCTGAGCTTTAGGAGGCGCCCCCATGGATTTAACGAGCAAGGTCAACCGACTGCTTGCCGAGTTCGCAGGCCGTATCGGTTTGCCTTCCCTGTCCCTCGACGAGGAGGGCATGGCGAGCCTCCTGTTCGACGAACAGGTGGGCGTCACCCTGTTGCTGCTCGCCGAGCGCGAGCGTCTGTTGCTGGAGGCCGATGTGGTGGGCATCGATGTGCTGGGCGAGGGGATCTTTCGCCAGCTCGCCAGCTTCAACCGCCATTGGCACCGTTTCGATCTGCATTTCGGCTTCGACGAGCTGACCGGCAAGGTCCAGTTGTATGCGCAGATTCTCGCAGCGCAACTGACCCTCGAATGCTTCGAGGCGACCTTGGCCAACCTGCTCGATCACGCCGAGTTCTGGCAGCGCCTGCTGCCGTGCGACAGTGATCGCGAGGCGGTCGCTGCGGTCGGCATGAGGGTTTGAGCGGCCCCATGAAAATCGAATCGATTTCGCCGGTGCAGCCGTCCCAAGACGCTGGAGCTGAGGCGGTGGGGCATTTCGAGGGGCGTTCGGTGACCCGCGCGGCCGTTCGCGGCGAGGACCGTTCCAGCGTGGCCGGGCTGGCGCGCTGGCTGGCGCGCAACGTGGCTGGCGATCCGCGTAGTGAGCAGGCCTTGCAGCGTCTCGCCGACGGTGACGGCACGCCGCTGGAGGCGCGCACGGTCCGGCGCAGGTGAGGTGCTGGATGCTGTTGCCGCTGGCGTTGCTGCTCGGCGGTTGCGTCAGCCAGCCCGCGCCGATGTCGCCGAAGGTGACGGTGGGTGGTTCGGTGGGCGGCGTTTCCCTGCAGGCGCGCCAGGCGCAACTCAGGCTGCGCCTGTATGCCGTCGTTCAGGGAAGGATGCAAACGATTGCCGAGCGGCGCTACCGGGTGTCCGGGTTGCCGTTGCGCTATGCCTTCGATCTGGAGGTCGACAGGTTGGAGGGCGAGGCATTGTACCTGCGTACCGAGCTTTCCTGGGTGGGCGTCGCGGCGGTCCAGGCGAGTGCCTGGCAACAGGTGGCGGCGGGCGTCGATGAGCGGGTCCGGCTGGTTCGGCGCGACTGTTTTCCGAATTGTACGGCCGCTCGCCCGGAAGAAAGATCTGGCAACGATTGATACATTGCCTGCTGTTTCGGAAAGTGCGTATGGAGATTAAAGAAGTGCAAGTCTCGTTCGTTTTCAGGGAAGGCCTCGAATAATAAAACTGGTACTTTTGTTCCGCTTCTAAAGAAGGCTGGATTAATTGGCGGAAGCCGACTCGCTCTGCGAATCAGCGCACGTCGGATAATCCTGATTATTATAAAATCGACTCCGTGCTCATGGCTTTGAAAATCAATAAAACGGAGCGTATTCATGCCTCTCCGCTCGGTGGGGCATTCAAGGTACGACGGGAAGTGTTGGGGTTCTTATAATATGCAAGGAGCCAAATCTCTTGGCCGAAAGCAGATAACGTCTTGTCATTGGAACATTCCAACTTTCGAATACAGGGTAAACAAGGAAGAGGGCGTATATGTTCTGCTCGAGGGCGAACTGACCGTCCAGGACATCGATTCCACTTTTTGCCTGGCGCCTGGCGAGTTGCTTTTCGTCCGCCGCGGAAGCTATGTCGTAAGTACCAAGGGAAAGGACAGCCGAATACTCTGGATTCCATTATCTGCCCAGTTTCTACAAGGCTTCGTCCAGCGCTTCGGCGCGCTGTTGAGTGAAGTCGAGCGTTGCGACGAGCCCGTGCCGGGCATCATCGCGTTCGCTGCCACGCCTCTGCTGGCCGGTTGCGTCAAGGGGTTGAAGGAATTGCTTGTGCATGAGCATCCGCCGATGCTCGCCTGCCTGAAGATCGAGGAGTTGCTGATGCTCTTCGCGTTCAGTCCGCAGGGGCCGCTGCTGATGTCGGTCCTGCGGCAACTGAGCAACCGGCATGTCGAGCGTCTGCAGCTATTCATGGAGAAGCACTACCTCAACGAGTGGAAGCTGTCCGACTTCTCCCGCGAGTTCGGCATGGGGCTGACCACCTTCAAGGAGCTGTTCGGCAGTGTCTATGGGGTTTCGCCGCGCGCCTGGATCAGCGAGCGGAGAATCCTCTATGCCCATCAGTTGCTGCTCAACAGCGACATGAGCATCGTCGACATCGCCATGGAGGCGGGCTTTTCCAGTCAGTCCTATTTCACCCAGAGCTATCGCCGCCGTTTCGGCTGCACACCGAGCCGCTCGCGGCAGGGGAAGGACGAATGCCGGGCTAAAAATAACTGACGTTTTTTGAAAGCCCGGTAGCGGCTGCATGAGTAGAATCGGCCCAAATTGCAGGCTCTGACGAGCGCGCAATGTAGTGAGGAAGCCAAGGCAGAGAATGGAGCAGGAAGACGATAAGCAGTACTCCCGAGAAGCGGTGTTCGCCGGCAGGCGGGTATCCGTGGTGGGCTCGGACGCCCGCTCGCGGGGTCGGGTGCCGGGTTACGCATCGAGCAGTTTGTATCGTGAGTCCGGAATCATCAGTGCGCGGCAACTGGCGTTGCTGCAGCGGATGCTGCCGCGCCTGCGGCTGGAGCAACTGTTCCGCTGCGAGTGGTTGCAGCAGCGCCTGGCGCGCGGCCTGGCGCTGGGGCGCGAAGAGGTGCGGCAGATTCTCCTCTGCGCGGCGCAGGACGACGACGGCTGGTGCTCCGAACTGGGCGACCGGGTCAACCTCGCCGTGCCGCAGTCGATGATCGACTGGGTCCTGCTGCCGGTCTATGGCTGGTGGGAAAGCCTGCTCGACCAGGCGATCCCCGGCTGGCGCCTGTCGCTGGTGGAGCTGGAGACCCAGTCCCGGCAACTGCGAGTCAAGTCCGAATTCTGGTCCCGCGTGGCCGAGCTGGAGCCGGAGCAGGCCCGCGAGGAACTGGCCAGGGTCGCCAAGTGCCAGGCGCGCACCCAGGAACAGGTGGCCGAACTGGCCGGCAAGCTGGAGACGGCTTCGGCACTGGCGAAGAGCGCCTGGCCGAACTGGCAGCGGGGCATGGCGACGCTGCTCGCCAGCGGCGGGCTGGCCGGCTTCGAGCCGATCCCCGAGGTCCTCGAATGCCTCTGGCAACCTCTCTGCCGGCTGGACGACGACGTCGGCGCGGCGGACGCCGTCAAGGCCTGGCTGCACGAACGCAACCTGTGCCAGGCACAGGATCACTTCTACTGGCAGAGCTGAGCGGCCGGCGAAAGCCGGCCCTACCGAGGAATCATGGATCATCTGTTGAGCGGATTGGCCACTCGCCTGGGCCAAGGGCCCTTTGTTGCCGATCGGACGGGTTCGTACCACCTGCGCATCGACGGACAGAGCGTCCTGTTGCTGCGCCAGGGCGACGACCTGCTGCTGGAAAGCCCGCTGGAGCACGCCCCCCTGGACCCGCAGCGCGACCAGCAGGGGTTGCTGCGGGCGCTGTTGTCGCGGGTCGCCAGTTGGAGCCGGCGCTATCCCCAGGCCATCGTCCTGGACGCGGACGGGCGCCTGCTGTTGCAGGCGCGGCTGGGCCTCGACGGCCTCGATCCCGAGCGACTCGAACGGGCCCTGGCCGCCCAGGTGGGGCTGCTCGAGGCGCTGGCGCCGGAGCTGGAGCCGCTGCCCCGCGGGTTGCCGCCGCAGGCTCCGGTGTGGCGTCCCTGATGCGCCGCCTGCTGATCGGCGGACTGCTGGCGCTGCTGCCTGGCGCGGTCTTGCGCGCGCAGCCGCTGGACTGGCCCAGCCTGCCTTACGACTATGTGGCGCAGGGCGAAAGCCTGCGCGACGTGCTGGCCAACTTCGGCGCCAACTACGATGCCTCGGTGATCGTCAGCGACAAGGTCAACGACCAGGTCAGCGGTCGCTTCGACCTGGAAAGCCCGCAGGCCTTCCTGCAGTTGATGGCCTCCCTCTACAACCTCGGCTGGTACTACGACGGCACCGTGCTGTACGTATTCAAGACCACCGAGATGCAATCGCGGCTGGTGAGGCTGGAGCAGGTCGGCGAGGCCGAGCTGAAGCGCGCGCTGACCGCCGCCGGCATCTGGGAACCGCGCTTCGGCTGGCGTGCCGACCCTTCCGGGCGGCTGGTGCACGTGTCCGGTCCGGGGCGCTATCTCGAACTGGTCGAGCAGACCGCCCAGGTGCTGGAGCAGCAATACACCCTGCGCAGCGAAAAGACCGGCGACCTCAGCGTGGAGATCTTCCCGCTGCGCTATGCGGTCGCCGAGGACCGCAAGATCGAGTACCGCGACGACGAGATCGAGGCGCCGGGCATCGCCAGCATCCTCTCGCGGGTGCTCAGCGATGCCAACGTGGTTGCGGTGGGCGACGAGCCGGGCAAGCTGCGCCCGGGACCGCAATCGAGCCATGCGGTGGTCCAGGCGGAACCGTCGCTGAATGCGGTGGTGGTGCGCGACCACAAGGACCGGTTGCCCATGTATCGCCGCCTGATCGAAGCCCTCGACCGGCCCTCGGCGCGGATCGAGGTCGGCTTGTCGATCATCGACATCAATGCCGAGAACCTCGCCCAGCTGGGCGTCGACTGGAGCGCCGGGATTCGCCTGGGCAACAACAAGTCGATCCAGATCCGCACCACCGGCCAGGATAGCGAGGAGGGCGGCGGCGCCGGTAGCGGGGCGGTCGGCAGCCTGGTGGACAGTCGCGGGCTGGATTTCCTGCTGGCCAAGGTCACCCTGTTGCAGAGCCAGGGACAGGCGCAGATCGGATCCCGGCCGACCCTGCTGACCCAGGAGAATACCCAGGCGGTGCTCGACCAGAGCGAAACCTACTATGTGCGGGTCACGGGCGAGCGGGTGGCCGAGCTGAAGGCGATCACCTACGGCACCATGCTGAAAATGACGCCGCGAGTGGTGACTCTCGGCGATACGCCGGAGATCAGCCTCAGCCTGCACATCGAGGACGGCAGCCAGAAACCCAATAGCGCCGGCCTGGACAAGATCCCCACGATCAACCGCACGGTGATCGATACCATCGCCCGCGTGGGCCATGGCCAGAGCCTGCTGATCGGCGGCATCTACCGCGACGAACTGAGCCAGAGCCAGCGCAAGGTACCCTGGCTCGGCGACATTCCCTATCTCGGCGCGCTGTTCCGCACTACCGCGGACACCGTGCGCCGCTCGGTGCGGCTGTTCCTCATCGAGCCGCGGCTGATCGACGATGGCGTCGGCCATTACCTGGCGCTGAACAACCGTCGCGACCTGCGCGGCGGCCTGCTTGAAATCGACGAGTTGTCGAACCAGAGCCTGTCGTTGCGCAAGCTGCTCGGTAGCGCCCGCTGCCAGGCGCTGGCGCCGGCCAGGGCCGAACAGGAGCGCTTGCGCCAGGCCGGCCAGGGATCGTTCCTCACGCCCTGCCGGATGGGTGCGCAGGAGGGCTGGCGGGTGACCGACGGCGCCTGTCCCAAGGACGGCGCCTGGTGCGTCGGCGCGGAGCGCGGGAATTAGCATGGCCTGGAAGATCCGCTTCTACAGCGGGCTGAACCAGGGCGCCGAAGTCTCGCTCGGAGAGGGCCGGGTGGCGCTTGGCAGCGATCCGTTGCAGGCCGACCTGGTGTTGCTCGACGAGGGCATCGCGGCAATCCACCTGGTGCTCGAGGTCGATGCCCAGGGCGTGCGCCTGCTGGAGTGGGCGGAGGGCTGCGAGCCTCGCCAGGACGGCCAGGCGCAAGTCGCCGGAGCGATCCTGCAGGCGCTTGCCGGGCAGACCTGCGGCCCGCTGCGCTGGGCATTCTGCGACCCGCAGCGGAGTTTTCCCGAGCGTTTCCCCGAAGCCGAGGTGCAGACCGCGCCAGTGCGCCGCAAGTCGTCCGCCCGTGCCGGCGGGGCCTGGCTGCTCGGCGTCAGCCTGGCGCTGGCGCTGTGTCTGCTGGGCATGCTCGTCGAACCCTGGTCGGCCCGCCAGCACGGCATGGCCGGCGAGGAGCCCCTGGCGAAGGTGCGCGCCTACCTGCGCGAGCAGGGCATGAGCGAGGTGGATGTGCAGCGCCAGGGCGACAGTCTCCTGCTCGGCGGCTACCTGGAGGACAACGCCCGGCGCCTGGCGCTACAGCGCTACCTCGATGGCAGCGGCGTGGACTACCGACTGGAAGCACGGAGCATGGAAGACATTCGCCAGGGCGTGGATTTCATCCTGCAGAAATTCGGCTATCGGCAGATCCTCAGCAGCAACGCGGACAAGCCTGGCTGGGTCCGGCTCAACGGCGAACTGGCGGAACAGGACGAACGCTGGGCGCGGATCGACGCATTGCTGGAGTCCGAGGTGCCGGGCCTGCTCGGGGTGGAAAACCAGGTCCGGGTGGCCGGCTCGCACCTGCGCCGCCTCGAGCGCCTGCTGGCGGACGCCGGCCTCGACCGGCAACTGAGTTTCCGCGAGCGCGGCGAGCGCATCGAGTTGAGCGGTACGCTCGACGAGGTCCAGCTCAGCGCCTTCTACCGCCTGCAGCGCGAGTTCCAGCAGGAGTTCGGCAACCGCCCGAGCCTGGAGCTGCTCAGTCGCGGCAAGCGCGCCAGCGGCGACGAACTGGAGTTCACGATTCGCTCGGTGTCGCTGGGGCGGGTGCCCTATGTAGTGCTCGGCGACGGCCAGAAATACCCGGTGGGCGCCTCGACATCCCGCGGTGTGCGAATCCTCGCCATCGAGCCGGAGTCGATCCTGGTGGCCCGCGGCAAGCAGCGTTTCATCATCAATCTCAAAGGGGAGGTGCTCCATGATGACAGCCTTGGAAACGCGACTGTCGGTCGCTGACGGCACGCATGCCGCAGCGCTCCGGCAGCGTCTGCAGGCGGCGCTGGCGGAGTGTCGCCGGGAACTGGCCAGAGGCGCTGGCCCGGAGCGCTTCCAGTTCCTGCAACAGCAGGCCCGGGCCCTCGAAGGCGGTCTCGGCATTCTTTCGCAGCTCACAGAGGACTAAGCATGGCGCAGATATTCAACCCCAACCCGGGGAATACCCTCGATACCGTGGCCAATGCCCTGAAGGAGCAGGCCAACGCAGCGAACAAGGACGTCAACGACGCGATCAAGGCCTTGCAGGGGACCGACAATGCCGACAACCCGGCGCTGCTGGCCGAGCTGCAACACAAGATCAACAAGTGGTCGGTCATCTACAACATCAACTCGACGGTGACCCGTGCGCTGCGCGACCTGATGCAAGGCATCCTGCAGAAGATCTGAACATGGACACTTCACTGATACGCGAATTGGCGGAACTGGCGCTGGCCGGCAGCGGGCAGCACTGCCACGAAGAGGCGCTGTGCATCGCCGAGTGGCTGGAGCGCCTCGGACAGGACGAAGCGGCGCGGCTGATCCGGATTTCCAGCCTGGCCAACCAGGGGCGCTATCAGGAAGCCCTGGCCTTCGCCCATGGCAATCCCTGGCCGGCGCTGGAGCCCTGGTTCGCCTTGTGCGAGTGGCACCTGGGGCTGGGCGCCGCGCTGGACCGCAGGCTGGCCGGGCTGGGCGGCAGCAGCGATCCTGCCCTGGCCGACTTCGCCGCCGGCATGCGCGCCCAGGTGCGGACATGAGCCGCATCGACACGCCGCCGGGATTCGCCGTCTATCCGTCGGCCAGTCCAAAGGCGGCGAACCTGCCGGCTGTCGATCAGGTGCTGGCTTTCGAGCAGGCCCTCGGCGGCGAGCCGCCGGCGGCCGGACGCCGCCTGGCCGGGTTGGAGAACGGCGCTCTCGGCGAGCGCCTGCTGCAGCGCTTTGCCCAGCCGCTGCAAGGGTTGGAGGCGGACCGCCTGGAGCTGAAGGCGATGCTCCGTGCGGAACTGCCGCTGGGACGCCAGCAGCAAACCTTTCTCCTCCAGTTGCTCGGTGCAGTCGAGCATGCGCCGGGCGGCGAATACCTGGCGCAACTGGCGCGTCGAGAATTGCAGGTGCTGATCCCGCTCAACGGCATGCTCGACAACCTCGTGCGCAACAGCCACAAACTCGACCTGGAGTCATGATGGATATCTCTCGGATGGGCGCCCAGGCGCAGATCACCAGTCTCGAAGAACTCTCCGGCGGCCCGGCCGGCGCGGCCCACGTCGCCGAGTTCGAACGGGCGATGGGCGGTGCCGGCAGCCTGGGAGGCGACCTGCTCAGCGAACTGGGGCAGATCAGGGAGCGTTTCAGCCAGGCCAAGCAGGAGTTGCAGGTGGAGCTGTCGACGCCCGGCGACGATCCCAACAGCCTGATGCAGATGCAGTGGTCGCTGATGCGCATCACCATGCAGGAAGAGCTGATCGCCAAGACCGTCGGGCGCATGAGCCAGAACGTCGAAACCCTGATGAAGACCCAATGAGGCGAACGGTGAAAGGTCTGTCGCGCATGGCGCTCCTGGCGCTGGTCCTGGCGTTGGGCGGGTGCAAGGTCGAACTCTATACCGGGATCAGCCAGAAGGAAGGTAACGAGATGCTGGCGCTGTTGCGTTCGGAGGGTGTTTCCGCGGACAAACAGGCGGACAAGGATGGCACCGTGCGCCTGCTGGTGGAGGAATCGGATATCGCCGAGGCGGTGGAGGTGCTCAAGCGCAAGGGCTATCCGCGGGAGAACTTCTCCACACTGAAGGATGTGTTTCCCAAGGACGGGCTGATTTCCTCGCCCATCGAAGAGCGCGCGCGGCTCAACTACGCCAAGGCCCAGGAGATTTCCCATACCCTTTCCGAGATCGATGGCGTGCTGGTGGCGCGGGTCCATGTGGTGCTGCCCGAGGAGCGCGACGGACTGGGCAGGAAGTCCTCGCCGGCATCGGCCTCGGTGTTCATCAAGCACGCCGCCGACGTGCAACTGGATGCCTACGTGCCGCAGATCAAGCAACTGGTGAACAACGGCATCGAAGGACTCAGCTACGACCGCATCAGCGTGGTCCTGGTGCCGTCGGACGGGGTCCGCCAGGTCCCGCTGGCGCCACGCTTCGAGAGTGTCTTCTCGATCCAGGTGGCGGAGCACTCGCGCGGACGCCTGCTCGGTCTGTTCGGCCTGCTGCTGGCGTTGCTGCTGGCGAGCAACCTGGCGCAGTTCTTCTGGCACCGGCAACGGGGCTGAGCGGCGCGATGCCATTGACGGCCTACCAGTTGCGCTTCTGCCCGGCCCGCTACATCCACGAGTCGCACCTGCCCGCGGTATTGCTGCGGTTGCTGCCGGCGCTGCCGGACTGGCGGCGACAGAGCGTTCTCAACGCCTGGCTGCTGGAGCAACTGGAATTGGACTGCGCGTTCCGCATGCCCGCGCAACTGGGCGGGCTGGCCCTTTACCCGCAGGCGGCGCTGGAACGGACCCTGGGCTGGCTCGGCGCGTTGCTGCACGGCCAGGCCTTGCGGCAGGTGCTGGACGGTGCGCGGGTACGGCGCATCCGCGCGCAGATCGGCGAACAGGGCCAGCGTTTCTGCCTGGAGCAGCTCGACCTGCTCATCGGTCGCTGGCCACCCGGCTGGCAGCGGGCCTTGCCGGAAAACCCGGAAGAAGGCTATTTCCGGCGCTGCGGCCTGGCTTTCTGGCTGGCCGCCTGTAGCGATGCCGACTGCGGTTTCTCGCGGCGCCTGCGCCTGCGCCTGGAGGCCATGTCGGCCCCGGCGGACTGGACCTTCGACGAACAACGGCGATCCCTGGCGCGGACCCTGTGCCTGAAGGTCGCCCGACAAGCGAGCGATGAATGCTTCCATTTGTTGAACTAGACGCCAGTCGCGTACGGCTGGCCCCTGGGCAGGCCCTGTTGCGCGCCCGCGACTACCAGGACTACCTCAGCGCCAACCGCCTGGTGGAAGCGGCCCGCGAGCGTGCCGCCGAAATCGAGCGCGAGGCCCACGAGGTTTACCAGGAGCAGAAGCGCCTGGGCTGGGAGGCCGGACTGGAGGAGGCGCGTCTGCGCCAGGCCGGGCTGATCCAGGAAACGCTACTGCGCTGCAATCGCTACTACCGGCAGGTCGATCGCCAGCTTGGCGAGGTGGTGCTGCAGGCGGTGCGCAAGGTGTTGCGCCACTACGACGCTGTCGAGCTGACCCTGGCGGCCACGCGCGAGGCACTGGCATTGGTGAGCAACCAGAAGCAGGTGATCCTGCACGTCCAGCCGGAACAACTGGCCGCGGTGCGCGAGCAGGTCGCCCGGGTGCTCAAGGATTTCCCCGAGGTGGGCTACCTGGAAGTGGTCGGCGATGCCCGGCTGGACCAGGGCGGTTGCATCCTGGAAACCGAGATCGGGATCATCGACGCTTCGCTCGACAGCCAGTTGGCGGCGTTGCAGGCCGCATTGACGGAGAGCGTGGCGCGGAGCGGCGAGGAGGAAGGGGACGCCGGTTGAGGGAACCAGGCGCCGCCCCCGGCCCGGGCGTTGGCTCCGGGCCGAGGGCTGAGACGCTGCCGTTCGCCCGCGGCGGCGACGCTGGCGGTGCGGTCGGCGCCTTCAGAGCAGGGTGAAGCTGCGGCTTTCGGTTTGCGCCGAATCCAGGCCGACGAAGACCTTGAACTCGCCCGGCTCGGCCGTGTGCCTGAGCTGACTGTCGTAGAACTTCAGGTCTGCCTCGCCGAGGCGGAAGACGATCTCCCGCGATTCGCCGGGCTCCAGCATCACCTTGCGGAACCCGCGCAGTTCCTTCACCGGACGGCTGAGGCTGGCGACCGGGTCCTGCAGATAAAGCTGGACCACCGTGGCGCCGGCGCGCTTGCCGCTGTTATTGAGCGTGACCCGCGCTTCCAGGGTAGCGCCGCGGGCCAGCCGTTCGCTGGACAGGCGCAGGGGCGAGAGACTGAACTCGGTGTAGCTGAGGCCGTAGCCGAACGGGTAGAGCGGGCCGTTGGCTTCGTCGAAATAGCGCGAGGTGTATTTGCCGGGGTTGTCGTGGTCCATCGGCCGGCCGGTGTTCAGGTGGTTGTAGTAGACCGGAACCTGGCCCACCGAGCGCGGGAAGGACATGGTCAGCTTGCCGCTGGGGTTGTGCTCGCCGAACAGCACGTCGGCGATGGCGTTGCCGCCTTCGGTGCCACTGAACCAGGTTTCCAGGATCGCGTCGGCGTTTTCCTGCTCCCAGCCCAGCGACAGCGGTCGGCCGTTCATCAGCACCAGCACCAGCGGCTTGCCGGTGGCCTTCAGTGCCTTCAGCAGCCGCCGCTGGCTGGCCGGGATGCGCAGGTCGGTGCGACTGGAGGCCTCGTGGGCCATGCCCTGCGATTCGCCGACCACGGCGACCACCAGGTCGGCGTCGCGCGCGGTGCGCAAGGCCTCCTCGAGCATCGCCTCGGCGGAGCGCGGATCGACCTCGACTTCCGGGTTGTAGCTGTTCAGGTAGTCGAGGATCGCCTGGTCGCCACTGACGTTGGCACCCTTGGCGTAGAGCAGGGTGGCACGCTCGCCGACGGCATTGGCCAGGCCCTGGTAGACGGTTACCGCCTGGCGTGGCACGCCGGCTGCCGACCAACTGCCGATGACGTCGCGCTGGCTCTTGGCCAGGGGGCCGATCACGGCGATCCGCCCCTGTTTCTTCAGCGGCAGCAGACCGTCGCGGTTCTTCAGCAGGACCAGTCCTTCGCGAGCCACCTCGCGGGCGGCCTGGCGGTGCAGGCGGCTCTCGGCGTTGGTGTCGAACGGCGGGTCGTCCGGCTTGCCCAGGCGCCGGTAGGGATCGGCGAACAGGCCGAGGTCGTACTTCGCCGCCAGCACGTCGCGGCAGGCGCGATCGATGTCGGCCTGGTCGATCTCGCCGGCCGCCAGCAGCTTCGGTAGCCAGGTCGAGTAGAGATCGTCGTTCATGTTCATGTCGACACCGGCCTGGATCGCCAGGCGCGTGGCGTCCCGCTCGTTGCCGGCGAGGCCGTGCTTGATCAGTTCCTTCACCGCGCCGTGGTCACTGATGGTCAGCCCCTTGAAGCCCCACTGCTGGCGCAACAGGTCGGTCAGCAGCCAGCGGTTGGCGGTGGCGGGCACGCCGTTGATGGTGTTCAGCGAGACCATCACCGCGCCGGCGCCGGCGTCCACCGCGGCCTTGTAGGGCGGCAGGTAGTCCTGGAACATGCGCGGCAGGCTCATGTCCACGGTGTTGTAGTCGCGGCCGCCTTCGGCCGCGCCGTACAGGGCGAAGTGCTTGACCGCCGCCATGATGCTGTCCGGGGCGGCCAGGTTGGAGCCCTGGTAGGCACGGACCATCACGCCGGACAGCAGCGAGGTCAGGTAGGTGTCTTCGCCGAAGCCTTCCGAGACCCGCCCCCAGCGCGCGTCGCGGGTGATGTCGACCATCGGCGAGAAGCTCATGTCGAGCCCGTCGGCGCTGGCTTCGAGGGCGGAGATCCGCGCGCTGCGGGCGACCACCTCGGGGTCCCAGCTGGCGGCGAGGCCGAGGCTGATGGGGAAGATGGTGCGGTGGCCGTGGGCCACATCGTAGGCATGGAACAGCGGGATCTTCAGGCGGCTATGGCGGACCTGATCCTGCATGGCGCGAATGTCCGGGCGGGTCACGGTATTGAAGATGGCGCCGACCTTGCCGGCGCGGATGTCCGCCATCAGCGCTTCCTTGGGATGGTCGGCGCCGACGCTGACCAGGCGTAGCTGGCCGATCTTTTCCGCGTTGCTCATGCGAGCCATCAGGCTGGCGATGAAACGCTCCTTGTCGGTAGCCGGCGGATTGCCGGATTCGCCCTGGCCAGCCGCCAGTGCCGGGCTCCCGCTCAGCCCGATGAGAAGCCCCAGTACACACAGCCTGTTCATGCATGTTTTCTCGTTATTGGATAGACGCTCGTCGTGGCGGCGTGACATGTCGCGGCATGCCGCCCGGCGGGCGCGACATAAGGTGTTCGCAGCGCGGGCGGAAGTCAACGAGACGGCGATGGGCGAATCTGCCGCTTCTGACAGGTCACGTGGCGCGCCGCTGGCGGCGCTCAGGCGACGCTGGCGAGCAACTGCTCGGCCGGCATCGGCCTGCCGAGCAGGAAGCCTTGCAGCGAATTGCAGCCGAGGCGGGTCAGGAACTCCTGCTGGGCCTCGGTTTCCACGCCCTCGGCGACGATCTTCAGGTTCAGCGTGCGGCCGAGGGCGACGATCGCCGAGACGATTGCGGCGTCGTCGCTGTCGTGGGCCAGCTCGTTGATGAAGCCACGGTCGATCTTCAGTTCGCTCGCCGGCAGGCGCTTGAGATAGAGCAGGCTGGAGTAGCCGGTGCCGAAGTCGTCGATGGAGATGCCGACGCCCATCGCCGACAACTGCTCGAGGATCACCAGGCTGGCATCGGCATCGCGCATGGCGGTCGATTCGGTCACCTCGAGGATCAGGTGGCTGGGCTCCAGGCTGTGGCGCAGGAGTGCGTTGCGCACCGAGTCGACCAGGCCGGCATGGGCGAACTGCAGGGCCGAAAGGTTCACCGCGATGTTCCACTCCGCATGCCCGCCGTCCAGCCAGAGGCGCATCTGCCGGCAGGCTTCGTCGAGCACCCACTCGCCGATCTGCACGATCAGGCCGGTCTTTTCCGCCAGCGGCAGGAACTGGCCGGGGGTGATCAGCCCGTGTTGCGGATGCTCCCAGCGCAGCAGCGCTTCCACGCCGATCATCGGTCCGTTCGGCGCCAGTACCTTGGGCTGGTAGTGCAAGACCAGTTGCCGGCGCTCCAGGGCCTGGCGCAGGTCATGCAGTAGTTGCAACTGTTCCTGGGCGTTGGCGTTCATCGAACTCTCGAAGAAGCAGTAGCCGTTCCGTCCCTGGTCCTTGGCGTGATACATCGCCGCGTCGGCATTGATCATCAGCTCGTGGCGGGTCTGCCCGTCGCCGGGGTAGAGCGCGATGCCGATGCTCGCCGAGATCCGCACCTCGTGGCGGGATATCTGGTACGGCTGGCTGATCCGCTTCACCAGCTTCTCGGCCAGGGTCGCGGCGTCGGCGGGCTCTCGGGCCTCGATCAGCAGGACGAACTCGTCGCCGCCGAGGCGGGCGATGGTGTCCTGGGCGCGGACGTTGGCGCGGATACGCTCGGCGACTTCGATCAGCAACAGGTCGCCGAGGTGATGGCCGTAGGCATCGTTGACCGCCTTGAAGCCGTCCAGGTCCATGAACAGCACGGCGAACCGGCGATCGTCGCGGATCGCCTGCTGGATCGCCTGCTCCAGGCGGTCGTCGAGGAGCATGCGGTTGGGCAGCTTGGTCAGGTTGTCGTGCAGGGCCAACTGGATCAGCTCGCGGTTGGCTCGTGCGAGGGAGGTGGCGAGCACCGAGGTACGTGCCTCCAGGCGCGAGTCCAGCACCGAGACGATCAGGGCGATGGCGATCACCGCCAGGGTGATCACGATGACCAGCACCGCCAGCCAGCCGTTGTCGATGCCTCGGCCGGCGGCGCCGCAGAAGCTGCCCAGGGGGAACTGCGCGGCGGCCATCCCGGTGTAGTGCATGCCGACGATGGCGCAGCCCATCACCAGGGCGGCGCCGGCGCGGACCAGGACGATGCGCCGGCTGCCATGGCGCAGGCGGAAGGCGATCCACAGCGCGGCGCCGGAGGCGATCACCGCGATCAGGATGGAGAGGCCGAGCCACAGCGGGTCGTAGACGATCCCCGGCATCATCAGCAGAGCGGCCATCCCGGTGTAGTGCATGGCGGCGATGCCGCTGCCCATCAGCAGGGCGCCCAGCGCCAGGCGTTGCCAGGGGAGTTCCGCCTGGCACACCAGCCAGAGGGCGAAGGCCGAACTGCCGACGGCCAGCAGCAGCGACAGCAGGGTCAGGCCCAGGTCGTAGCCGAGCGGGATCGGCAGGCTGAAGGCGAGCATTCCGACGAAATGCATCGACCAGATGCCGAAGCCCATGGCGAAAGCGCCGCCGATCAGCCAGGAGAGCGCCTCGCGGCCTTTCGCCAGGGTCACCCGGCCGGCCATGTCGAGAGCGGTGTAGGACGCCAGGATGGCCACAATCAGGGAAAAGGCGACAAGAACCTGGTTGTAGCTGCTGATAAGCATGAAAGCGTCCGAACGGGATAGCGGGAGAGAAGCGGTTGATATCAACCTGATATTATTGCACGAGTCGCTTTCGCCAATGCCATCGGGCAGGACCAACGGTCGCCGGCGCAGGCGGAATCTTGCTCAACGGCCGGGCCTTTTGTACAGCGCTTTGTCTGCCGCCGGTCGCCGCCCGCCGGGGCAGGCGGCGGAAAGCTCGGCAGCGCTGGCAGGTTGACGCTACCCTGAAAGAAGCCATGGTCGTCCGATCTTCCTCTGGCTTGATCAAAAAACTCTCATGATCGCCGACGATGGCTTCAGCTGAATGGGGAATCGGTGAACTTTCTGAATGTCTCGACAGGAGGTGCGTCTCATGGAAAAGCCCTTCTCGGATGATGTCAGCGTGAATGTCCTGCGTCGCATGAAAGAAGGCGGCTTCGACTTCGCGCGCATCCATCCCATCGACTTCTTCGCCATCTTTCCCAGTGAGCGGGAGGCCCGCCAGGCCGCGGGCCAGTTTCGCGGCGAGTCGCTCAGGGCCCAGGTCGTCGCTCGCGACGATGGCTCCTGGAACCTGCAGGTCAGCAAGGTGATGTACGCCACCCATGCCGCCATCGGTGCCTTCGAACACGACCTGGAGGAAGTCGTGGTGCCGCTGGGCGGCGTGCTGGACGGGTGGGGCGTGACCCAGGAGGTCACTTCGCTGCGTCCGTGACGGCGGCGGGACCCCGGCCGCGATCCCGGGCCGGGGCTCCTGCGTCGGGCTTTCCTTCCTCGAAGGCTTTCCTGCAGACTGGGGAAGGAGGTAAGCCATGAGCGATATTCTGATCCTGACCCATGCCGAGTTCTGTCCGCCAGGCCATCTGGGTGCCGTGCTGGCGGAGCGCGGCCTGGACTTCCGCGTGATCCGCGCCGATCTCGGCGAACTCGCCGGTCTCGACGCCGAACGCCCGCGAGCGGTGGCGATCATGGGTGGGCCGATGAGCGTCAACGACGACCTGCCCTGGTTGCGCGACGAACTGGCGCTGCTGCGTCGCTTCATCGAGCGGCGCATCCCGCTGATCGGCCATTGCCTCGGCGGCCAGTTGCTGGCCCGCGCCCTGGGCGCGACGGTGCGGCAACAGCCCTACACCGAAATGGGCTGGCAGCCCATGCAGCGGGAAAGCCGCGACAGTCCATGGCTGGCCGGGCTGCCGGAGCGCTTCTCGATCTTCCAGTGGCACGGCGATGCCTTCGACCTGCCGCAGGGCGCCGAGCGCCTGCTGTCCAGCCCCTGGTGCGAGAACCAGGGGTTTTCCTGGGGTGGTCACGTACTCGGCCTGCAAGGCCATCCGGAAATGACCGAGGAACTGGTGCGGCGCTGGATCGCCGGCTGGCCGCACCTGCTCGATCCCTCCCAGCCCAGCCAGCAATCCGCCGAGGACATGCTGGCCGGGTTGCCTGCCAGGATTGCCGGGCTGAATCGGGTGGCCGAGGGTTTCTACCGTCATTGGCTGTCGCTGATCGATTGACCTTCCCGGCCGCGGGCGCCCCCCTGGCACTACCGCCGGTCCGCTTTATCGCTCGTTCGAGCGAGACGGCTGTCTGCATGGAAGGGAGGGGATAAGCCGTCTCCCTTCCGGGTCTGTTCTAGACTTATCGGTCCCACAGGTCGCTTCGCGATCGGCAGGTCGATGCCGGTCCGTGGCCGCGGGGCGCGCATGCCGTCGAACGGGGCGCCCTTCCTCTCCCTGTGGGCAGGATGCACCAGACTGGGGCGAACCCGCCGCGCCGACCCTGCGAATCGCCGACGAGCCGTGATCCGCGCGCTGGCACGGGCTTTGCGAGTTCCCCATCGTTCGTGACGACAAGGAGTCCGGCATGGCACGCATGTTTTACGACGAGATGCACGATGCTGGCGGCGAATGCCGCTCGCATTATCGGGAATTCGCTCGCTGGCTGGCCGACACCCCTGAAGAGCAACTGCTGCAACGCCGGCGTGAAGCCGACCTGCTGTTCCACCGCGCCGGCATCACCTTCACCCTGTACGGCGACGAGCAGGGCACCGAGCGCCTGATCCCCTTCGACACCATCCCGCGCAGCATTCCCGCGGCGGAGTGGGCGCACATCGAGGCCGGCTGCATCCAGCGCGTCCAGGCGCTGAACCTGTTCCTCGCCGACCTCTACCACGAACAGCGCATTCTCAAGGCCGGGGTGATTCCTGCCGAGCAGGTCCTGGCCAACGACCAGTACCAACTGGCGATGCAGGGACTGGACCTGCCGGGCAACGTCTACGCGCACATTGCCGGGGTCGACCTGGTCCGCGACGGCAGCGGCAACTACTACGTGCTGGAGGACAACCTGCGCACGCCCAGCGGTGTTTCCTACATGCTGGAAAATCGCAAGATGATGATGCGCCTGTTCCCCGAGCTGTTCGTCCGCCAGCGCGTGGCGCCGATCGACCACTACCCGGACCTGCTGCTCGACACCCTAAAGCGGGCCAGTGACGTCGAATCGCCGAGCGTGGTGGTATTGACGCCGGGACGTTTCAACAGCGCCTACTTCGAACACGCCTTCCTCGCCCGCGAGATGGGCGTGGAACTGGTCGAAGGCGCCGATCTGTTCGTCCGCGACGAGCGGGTCTACATGCGCACGACGGCCGGACCGCAACCGGTGGACGTGATCTACCGAAGGATCGACGACGCCTTCCTCGACCCGCTGGCGTTCAACCCGGATTCGCTGCTCGGCGTGCCCGGCCTGCTGGCCGCCTACCGGGCCGGCAACCTGGTGCTGGCCAACGCGATCGGTACCGGGGTGGCCGACGACAAGTCGATCTATCCCTACGTGCCGGACATGATCCGCTTCTACCTCGGCGAAGACCCGCTACTGCACAACGTGCCGACCTGGCAATGTCGCAAGCCGAAGGAACTGGCGCACGTCCTGGCGCACCTGCCGGAGCTGGTGGTGAAGGAGACCCAGGGTTCCGGCGGCTACGGCATGCTGGTCGGACCGGCGGCCAGCCGGGAGGAAATCGAGCTGTTCCGCGAGCGCCTGAAGGCTCGCCCGGAGGCCTATATCGCGCAACCGACGCTGTCCCTGTCGACCTGTCCGACCTTCGTCGAGAGCGGCGTCGCGCCGCGCCATATCGACCTGCGGCCGTTCGTCCTGTCGGCGCCGGATCGGGTTCGCCTGGTGCCTGGCGGGCTGACCCGGGTGGCGTTGCGCGAAGGCTCGCTGGTGGTCAACTCGTCCCAGGGCGGCGGCACCAAGGACACCTGGGTGGTGGAGGAATAAGCATGCTCAGCCGGACCGCTTCCGACCTGTACTGGATGTCGCGCTACCTGGAACGCGCGGAGAACCTCGCCCGCATGCTCGACGTCAGCTACTCGCTGTCGCTGTTGCCGCAGGACCGCAACGGTGGCGGCCTGGACGAACTGGCCATGCCGCTGCTGATCACCGGCACCCTCGACGCCTACCTGGAGCGCCACGGCGAACTGGCCGCCGAGCGCCTGCTGAGTTTCTTCGCCCTCGACCCGGACAACCCGGCGAGCATCTACAGCTGCCTGGCCGCAGCGCGCGCCAGTGCCCATGCGGTACGCGGGCGGATCACCCTGGACATGTGGGAGAACATCAACGCCACCTGGCTGGAAATGCGCGGCATCGCCGCCGAGGGCATCCTGCGCTATGGCATCAGTCGTTTCTGCGAATGGGTGAAGGACCGCTCGCACCTGTTCCGCGGCGCGACCTTCGCCACCAGCATGCGCAACGATGCGTTCCGCTTCATCCGTCTCGGAACCTTCATCGAACGCGCCGACAATACCTTGCGCCTGCTCGATGCGCGCTACCAGACCCAGGGCGAAGCGGCGCTCGCCGGGGCGGACGAGGGCACCGCGCGCGGCTACTACCAGTGGAGCGCGCTGCTGCGGGCGCTATCCGCCTTCGAGGGCTACACCGAGCTGTACCGCGCCTCGCCCAACGCGCGCAACATCGCCGAATTGCTGCTGTTGCGCGAGGACGTGCCACGTTCGCTGCTGTCCTGCATCGAGGAACTGAGCGAGATCCTTTCCGGCCTGCCCGGCGTCAACGGCCGGCCGGCGCAGCGCCTGGCCGCCGAGCTGGAGGCGCGGGTGCGCTACACCGGCATCGACGAGGTGCTGGAACAGGGCCTGCATACCTGGATCACCGACTACATCCTGCTGGTTCGCCAGTTGGCCAACGCCATTCACAGCTCCTACCTGGAGGCCGCATGAGACTCTCGATCACCCACGACACCACCTATCGCTACGAAGACCGGGTGCGCGCCAGCATCCAGTACCTGCGCCTGACCCCGCAGGACAGCGAGCGCCAGCACGTGGTCGATTGGCGCCTGGACCTGCCGCGCCCGGCGCGGCCGCTGCGCGATCCGTACGGCAACATCCTGCACGTCCTGACCCTGGACGAACCGCATGAGTCGGTCCTGATCGCCGCCCACGGCCTGGTCGAGATCGACGAGGAGCGCGAGGTGGAGCACGATCGCCAGTCGCCGTTGCCGTTCCTGCGCAGCACCCGCCTGACCGGCGCCGATGCCGAGATGCGCGCCTTCGCCGAACGCGCCATGGGCGGCCGCAAGGACCGCGGCGGCCTGCTCGACCTGATGCATGCGCTGCACGAGCATATCCTCTACCAGCCGGGGGCGACCCGCGTCGACAGCACCGCCATCGAGGCTTTCGGCGCACGCGCCGGGGTCTGCCAGGACCATGCGCATGCCTTCCTCGCCTGCGTCCGCAGCCAGGGCGTGCCGGGGCGCTACGTCTCCGGCTACCTCTACACCGAGGACGATACGCACCTGGCCAGCCATGCCTGGGCCGAGGCCTGGCTCGGCGACGGCTGGTACAGCTTCGACGTGACCAACCGGCTCGGCCGTCCGGAGCGCCATCTCAAGCTGGCCGTCGGCCTCGACTACCTGGATGCCTGCCCGGTGCGCGGCTTGCGCCGTGGCGGCGGTTGCGAGCAGATGCATGCGAGGGTGCTGGTCAGCGCGCCGCTGCTGCAGGTGCAGCAACAGTGACGATCCATTGCGCGCCTGGCGTTATCGGCGATTGCCTTTACGCTTGAGGGGCGGGGACGGACGGAATAAGGAAGATTCGAGATGACCTACTGTGTCGCGATGCACCTGGCCGATGGGTTGGTGTTCGCCTCCGATTCGCGGACCAACGCCGGGATCGACCATATCGCCACCTTCCGCAAGCTGTTCACCTTCGGCACGCCTGGCGAGCGCCTGCTGGTGGTGCAGACGGCCGGCAACCTGGCGACCTCGCAATCGGTGATCAACCTGTTGCAGCAGCGCATCCGCCGGGACGGCGCCAGCCTGCTCAACGTGCCCTCGGTCTACGACGCCACGGCGCTGGTCGCCGAGACCACCCGCGAGGTGCTGGCCCGCGACGGCGGCAATCTGGCCGGCAATACCGACCTGAGCTGTTCCTTCCTGGTCGGCGGGCAGATCGCCGGCGGACCGCCGGCGCTGTACAGCATCTATCCCCAGGGCAACTTCATCCAGGCCACGCCGGACACGCCTTTCCTGCAACTGGGCGAAAGCAAGTACGGCAAGCCGATCCTCGACCGCAACCTGACTTTCGACACGCCGCTGGAGCAGGCCCTGCGCTGCGCGCTGGTGTCGTTCGACTCGACCATCCGCAGCAACCTCTCGGTGGGCATGCCGCTGGACCTGCTGGTCTACCACCGCGACAGCCTGATCCTGCCGGAGGGCTACCGGGTCACCGAGGACGACGCCTATTTCAGCGCCATCCGCCGCCAGTGGAGCGCCGGCCTGCACGACTTGCTGGAGCGCCTGCCGTCGCCGCCCTCGGCGTACAACATCTGACGCCGCTTCAGCCGGCCGCGCCCGCCTTGCGGCCGGCCATGTGGCGCAGGTAGCCGATCAGCTGGCGCAACTCCTGGTCGTCGATCACCCGTTCCGGGAACGCCGGCATCTTCGCCTGCGGCCATTGCCGCAGCGCCTGCGGGTCGCGGATGTAGCGGGCGAGGAATTGCGGCTGGAAGTACTCGGTGGGGTTGTACGGCAGGTTCAGGTCCGGGCCGAACTGGGCGTCGCCGGCACCGTTGAGACGGTGGCAGGCCAGGCAGTTCTTCTGGAACACGGCGAAGCCGGCGCGCACCTCCGCGCTGGCGTCGGCGGCCGGCAGCAGGGCCGGGAAGCGTTCGGCCAGAGGGGACTGGTAGCGGATGCGGACGACCTGGAAGGGCCATTGCTCCGGACCGATGCGTTTTTCCTCGGGTTTGCTCCAGACCAGATAGAACGGCCCGGCGGACGGCTTGCCGGCGCCCAGCGGCGGCCAGGGGCGCTGCGGATCCTCTATCGCCAGCCAGGCTTGCGAGCCCTGTTCGGCGAGCAGCGGGGCGGCCGGCAACTCGGCGGCGAAGCCGTCGCTGGCCACGGCCTGCAAATGGTCTTCGGGATGCACGCCTTTCAACAACGCCGCCAGTGGCACGGCGCGGTAGCGCATGTTCCGGCGGTAGGCGACGTCGGCCGGGATGTCCAGGTCGCGGGCCTGCGGATGCCTGAGCAGTTCTTCGCTGCTCCAGGTCTGCGTGCCCCCCGGC
The DNA here is from genome assembly GCF_001810205.1 of Pseudomonas sp. HMSC076A11. Taxonomy (NCBI): domain Bacteria; kingdom Pseudomonadati; phylum Pseudomonadota; class Gammaproteobacteria; order Pseudomonadales; family Pseudomonadaceae; genus Pseudomonas; species Pseudomonas sp. HMSC076A11. Next base: position 182,244 of record NZ_KV800315.1, read on the forward strand.
AGTTCCAGGCGGAGCTCGGCGGCCCAGGCGGCAGCCACAGGGAAGAGCAGGGCACCTAGCAACGCCAGGCGCGGGAGAGTGACAGGCATGCGGGTTCCTCGTGCATCCGCCGGTTATGGCATGGAGCGAGAGATTGGCACGGAACGGGGGCCTCGCGGTAGCATGCGGGCCATTGCATAGCTGGCTAACCAAGGGGTTCCCGTGCTCGCCGAGTTGTTCGCCGTGATGGCGCCCGTGCTGTTCGGCGCCGGTGTCGGTTACGTCTGGGTCCGTCTCGGACACGCCTATCCGACCGAGTTCGTTTCGCGCATCGTGTTCAACATCGGTTCGCCATGCCTGATCCTCGCCACCCTGGCGCATACCCGGGTGGACCTGCACAGTTTCGGCCGGATGGCCCTGGCCAGCGCGCTGATCTGCGTCTGCATGGCTGCGCTGGGCTGGGCGGCGGCGCGCCTCGGGCGCCAGGAGTGGCAGGTGCTGGTGCCGGCCTACAGCTTCCCGAATGTCGGCAACATGGGCCTGCCGGTGTGCCTGTATGCGTTCGGCGAGGCGGGGATGACCCTGGCGGTGGCGTTCTACCTGATCATGTCGATCGGCAACTTCAGCCTCGGCGTGTTCTGGATGAGCGGCGAGCGCTCCTGGCGTTCGCTGCTGGGCAATCCGATCCTGCTCAGCGTGCTGCTGGCCTTGTTGTTGATGGGGCTCGACCTGCAACTGCCACGCTGGATGGCGAATACCGTCGACCTGATGGCCGGGCTGACCATTCCGCTGATGCTGATCACCCTCGGCGTGTCCCTGGCCAGCATCCGCCCGCGGCAACTGGGCAATGGCTTTTTCTATGGCGGCTTGCGTCTTCTGCTGGGGGCGCTGGTGGGCTGGTCGGTGGCGCTGGCGTTGCAATTGCCGCCGCTGGCGCAGGGGGTGCTGGTGGTGCAGTCGTCGATGCCGGTGGCGGTGTTCAACTATCTCTACGCCTTGCGCGGCAATCGTTCGCCGGATCAGGTCGCCAGCCTGGTGCTGTGTTCGACCCTGCTGTCGTTCGCCTTCATTCCGCTGCTGCTGACCTGGTGGCTGCCTGCGCTGCGCTGACCGCGAGGCGGTGCGCAGCGTGCAGGCAGCAGGTGCCCTAACGGATCAGACTGTTAAGGTTGGGAAGGATCAGGATGACTGTGGTGGCGAAGACGATGAGGCTCGCTTGCCGCCATCTTTTTGGCTGCTCGTTCAACATGGCCTGTCTGCCTTTCTTGTTGTCGGGTGGCTGCCTGCTCCGCGCTACGGCCCGGCGGAACGGCTTGCCACGCAGTGGCGTACTCTTCGGTCGGCCCGGCATCCCCGGCGTCGACCTCCCTTTCGAACGCTTGCATGAATCAGTCTAAGCCCCGGCCTGCGCGGGCTTAGACCACTTGGATACAAGCTGCTGCGGTCTAGACATATTCCCTCTATATGACAGCGTGGTGACGGCTCTGGCGTGCGTCTCGACCGTTCGTCCGGTGTCCGGGTTTCCGGTCGAAAGATGGCATGGTGCTATCTTCCCGGCGTTGCAGGCTGAGCTGGGCGGTCAATCAGCCTGAGCGGTTCGGTCATTGTCCCGCCGGCGAGCCTGTTTAAGGTAGGCGGAGGCCCGCTCGGCCGGACGAGAACAGGATAAGAGAGACCGCCATGACCGACGCATTCATTTACGACGCCGTGCGTACTCCCCGCGGCAAGGGCAAGAAGGATGGCGCGCTGCACAGCGTCAAGCCGGTGAACCTGATGGCCGGGCTGTTGCGCGCGGTCCAGCGGCGCAACGACCTGGATACCGCCCAGGTCGACGATATCGTGCTCGGCTGCGTGACGCCGGTGGGCGACCAGGGCGCCGATATCGCCAAGACCGCGGCGCTGGTGGCCGACTGGGACGAACAGGTTGCCGGCGTGCAGATCAACCGTTTCTGCGCCTCCGGCCTGGAGGCGGTGAACCTGGGGGCGATGAAGGTACGCTCCGGTTTCGAGGACCTGGTCCTGGTCGGCGGCGTCGAGTCCATGTCACGCGTGCCGATGGGCTCCGACGGCGGCGCCTGGGCACTGGATCCGGAAACCAACCTGCACACCAGCTTCGTCCCGCAAGGGATCGGCGCCGACCTGATCGCCACCCTGGAAGGCTTCAGTCGCGCCGATGTCGATGCCTTCGCCCTGCGCTCCCAGCAGAAGGCCGCCAAGGCCCGCGCCGAAGGGCTGTTCGGCAAGTCGCTGGTGCCGGTCGCCGACCAGAATGGCATCGTCCTGCTCGACCACGATGAGTTCATTCGCGCCGACTCCACCCTGGAAGGGCTCGCCGCGCTCAAACCGAGTTTCGAGATGATGGGGCAGATGGGCTTCGACGCCACCGCGCTGCGCAAGTACAGCCAGGTCGAGCGCATCGAGCACGTGCATACGCCGGGCAACAGCTCGGGGATCGTCGACGGCGCCAGCGCCATGCTCATCGGCTCCGAGGCCAAGGGCCGCGAACTGGGCCTGAAGGCGCGGGCGCGGATCGTCGCTACCGCGGTGACCTCCACCGACCCCACCATCATGCTTACCGGCCCCGCGCCGGCGACCCGCAAGGCCCTGGCCAAGGCCGGCCTGAAGGTGGAAGACATCGACCTGTTCGAAGTCAACGAGGCGTTCGCTTCGGTGGTGATGAAGTTCATGAAGGACATGGGCGTGGCGGAAAGCAAGGTCAACGTCAACGGCGGCGCCATCGCCATGGGCCACCCGCTCGGCGCCACCGGCTGCATCATCCTCGGCACGCTGCTCGACGAACTGGAGCGGCGCAACCTGCGCTACGGCCTGGCCACCCTCTGCGTAGGCGGCGGCATGGGCATCGCCACCATCATCGAGCGCGTGTGAAGGGAGAACCGGAATGACTGACGCTATCCGTTACGAAAAAGGCCAGGACAACGTCGTCGTCCTGACCATGGACATGCCCGGGCAGAGCGCCAACACCATGAACGGTGTCTACCGCGAGGCGATGGCGAAGACCATCGCACGGCTGGAGGCGGAGAAAGAGGGGATCGCCGGCGTGGTGCTGACCTCGGCGAAGAAGACCTTCTTCGCCGGCGGCGATCTCAACGAGCTGATCAAGGTCACCAAGGCCGACGCCCCGGCCTTCTACCAGGGCATCCTCGAACTCAAGGGCCAACTGCGGCGCCTGGAGACCCTCGGCAAGCCGGTGGTCGCCGCGATCAACGGCGCTGCGCTGGGCGGCGGCTGGGAGATCTGCCTGGCCTGCCACCACCGCATCGCCCTGGACAATCCCGGCGTGCAGCTCGGCCTGCCGGAGGTGACTCTCGGCCTGTTGCCGGGCGGCGGCGGGATCGTGCGCATGGTGCGCCTGCTTGGCCTGGAGAAAGCCCTGCCGTACCTCGCCGAAGGCAAGAAGGTGCGTCCGGCGGAAGCGCTCAAGGCCGGGCTGATCCACGAACTGGCCGACAGCCCCGAGGAAATGCTGGAGAAGGCCCGCGCCTGGATCCTCGCCAACCCGGCGGCGAAGCAGCCCTGGGACAGCGCCGGCTACAAGATTCCCGGCGGTACGCCTGCCAGTCCCAACGTGGCGCAGATGCTGGCCATCGCACCGTCGGTGCTGCGCGACAAGACCAAGGGTTGCTTCCCGGCGCCCGAGAAGATCATGTGCGCGGCAGTGGAGGGCGCCCAGGTCGATTTCGACACCGCGCAACTGATCGAGGCGCGCTATTTCACCGAGCTGACCACCGGCCAGGTGGCGAAGAACATGATCGGCACCTTCTGGTTCCAGCTCAACGAGATCAACGCCGGCAAGTCGCGGCCGCAGGGGTATCCGGTGCGGGCGACGAAAAAGGTCGGCGTGCTCGGCGCCGGGATGATGGGCGCGGGCATCGCCTACGTATCGGCGGCGGCCGGCATCGAGGTGGTGCTCAAGGACGTCTCGCTGGAAGCGGCGGAGAAGGGCAAGGCTTATTCGGCCAGGCTGCTGGACAAGAAAGTTGCGCGCGGGCACCTGTCCGCCGAGAAGCGCGACGCCTTCCTCGCGCGGATCGTGCCGAGCGTCAGCGAAGCCGACTTCGAAGGCTGCGACCTGATCATCGAGGCGGTCTTCGAGGACCGCGCGCTGAAAGGCAAGGTCACCGCCGAGGCCGAGAAGCATGCCCTGGCCGATGCGGTAGTGGCGTCCAATACCTCGACCCTGCCGATCACCGGTCTGGCCCAGGCGGTGGCGCGGCCGGAGAAGTTCATCGGCCTGCACTTCTTCAGCCCGGTGGACAAGATGCCGCTGGTGGAGATCATCCGCGGCGAAAAGACCAGCGACGAAACCCTGGCGCGCGGTTTCGACTACGTACTGCAGATCAAGAAAACGCCGATCGTGGTCAACGACAGCCGCGGCTTCTTCACCTCGCGGGTATTCGGCACCTTCACCAACGAAGGCATCGCCATGCTCGGCGAAGGCGTGAGCGCCGCGATGATCGACAACCAGGCGCGCCAGGCCGGTATGCCGGTGGGGCCGCTGGCGATTTCCGACGAAGTCTCCCTGAGCCTGATGACCCACATCCGCAACCAGACCGCCCGCGACCTCGAGGCCGAGGGCAAGGCTCTGCCGACGCACCCTGCGTTCGCCGTGATCGACCTGATGGTCAATGAGTACAAGCGCCCGGGCAAGGCGGCCGGCGCCGGCTTCTACGACTACCCGGCGAACGGCAGGAAACATCTCTGGGCGGAACTCAAGAGCCGCTTCGAGAAGCCCGATGCGCAAATATCCGCCGAGGACGTACGCGACCGCCTGCTGTTCATCCAGGCCATCGAGACCGTGCGTTGCGTGGAGGAGGGGGTATTGCACTCCACCGCCGACGCGAACATCGGCTCGATCTTCGGTATCGGTTTCGCCGCCTGGAGCGGGGGCGCCTTGCAGTTCATCAACCAGTACGGCCTGAAGGACTTCATCGCCCGCGCCCAATACCTGGTCGAACAGTACGGCGAGCGCTTCGAGCCGCCGGCGCTGTTGCTGGAGAAGGCGGCGAAGGGCGAGCTGTTCTGAGTCCTGGCGTCGCATGGAGAGCCGGCCTTCGGGCCGGCTTTCTCGTGGTCGCGTACCGCGGCGGATGACGCCACCCCGGTATCCCCTGGTTCTTGCCAGCCAGGCCGCCACGGGTAGGGCGAATAGCGCCATGGGCGCTATCCGCCGATATGCCGAGGTTCGGCGGATAACCGCGATGCGGCTATCCGCCCTACGCCGCGCGTCGGTACAGGCCCTTGCCTCCAGCCTCCATTGGTAGGGCGAATAGCGCCACAGGCGCTATCCGCCGATATACCGAGATTCGGCGGATAACCGCGATGCGGTTATCCGCCCTACGCCGTGCGTCGATACAGGCCAGCCTCCATGCTTGCCTCCAGGCCGCCACGGGCGCTTCCGCCGTGTGCCTACGCGGGACCTGGGTGTTCCTCGCCGGGGTAGCGCAGCAGGTCGATCACGGCGCTCAACGCCGCCGGGTGGTTGCGGCGGTTCGGATAATAGAGATGGAAACCGGGAAAGGGAGCGCACCAATCCGCCAGGACCCGTTCCAGGCGGCCGGCGGCGAGGTGCTCGGCGACTTCCTCCTCGATGGCGAAGGCAATCCCGACATCGGCCAGCGCCGCCTGTAGCATCAGGCGCGGGTCGTCGAGGACCAGCGGTCCGCTCACGGCCACCGAAAGCGTTTTCGCACCCTTGCTGAATTGCCATTTGTACAGCTCTCCGGAAGACACCTTGCGCCAGCCGATGCAACGGTGGCCGAGCAATTCCTCCGGGCTACCCGGCCTGCCTTGCCGTCGGAAGTAGGCCGGGGTCGCGACGATGGCCAAGCGCAGGTCCGGGCCGACCCGCACGGCGCGCATGCCGTGCTGGAGGTCTTCGCCGAGGCGGATGCCGGCGTCGAAACCGGCTTCGACGATATTGGCGAAACCCTCGTCCGCCACCACTTCCAGGGTGATGCCGGGATAGTCGCGGGCCAGTTCGCCGAAACGTGGCGCGAGGACGAGACCGATGGCGTTTCGCGGTGCGTTGATTCGTACCAGGCCGTGAGGCGTTTCGCGAAAGCGGTTAAGGCTGTCCAGCGCGGCGGCGATGTCTTCGAACGCCGGGTCCAGGTGTGCCAGCAGGTGCTCGCCGGCCTCGGTCGGCGAGACGTTGCGAGTGGTGCGGTTGAGCAGGCGGATACCGAGCTGGGTTTCCAGTTCGCGCAGGGTGTGGCTGAGCGTCGGCGAGGTTACGCCGAGGGTGGCGGCGGCGCGGCGGAAACTGCGTTCGCGAGCGATGGCGACGAAGGCGGCGAGACCGGCGAGATCGGGCTTTTTCATTGGATTATTAAAATAACTCGATCAGTGAAAGAGATTTTTCCAGGATAGTTAGCTATTCGGCAGCAATATAGCATCGTCGGGAAACCTGGCTCATGAACAGGGTGGACCGGGGAAACCGCTCTTTTCAGAGCCTTCCGACGAGGTCGTACGATGCAGCATGTCCGTCTTGGCAATAGCGGCCTGAAAGTCTCCCGGCTCTGCCTGGGGTGCATGACCTATGGCGATCCGGCGTGGCGTCCATGGGTGCTGGACGAGGAACGGGCGCGTCCGTTCATTCGCGAGGCGCTGGAAGCCGGGATCGACTTCTTCGACAGTGCCGATATCTATTCCACCGGCGAGAGCGAGCGGATCCTCGGGCGCGCGCTCAGGGACTTCGCGCAGCGCGAGGACCTGGTAATCGCCACCAAGGCGTTCTTTCCCATGAGCGACAGGCCCAACGCCTGCGGCTTGTCGCGCAAGCACCTGCTTGCCAGCGTGGATGCCTCGCTGCGGCGGTTGGGTACGGACTACCTGGATCTCTTCGTGATCCATCGCTTCGATCCGGACACCCCGATCGAGGAAACCTGCGAAACCCTCGACAGCCTGGTGCGCGTCGGCAAGGTCCGTTACCTCGGCGCCTCGTCGATGCCGGCCTGGCGCTTCATGAAGATGCTCGCCTTCCAGCGCCACCACGGCCTGGCGCAATTCATCTCGATGCAGAGCCAGTACAACCTGATCGTTCGCGAGGACGAGGAGGACCTCGTGCCGCTGTGCCGGGAAGAGGGGATCGCGTTGACGCCCTGGTCGCCGCTGGCGCGTGGGCTGCTGGCCGGAGCGCGAAGCGCCGGCACGCTGCGGACCCGGACGGACGAACAGGCCCCGCGCTGGTACGGCGGCAGGGAGGAAGTCGAGTCGACCCTCGGCGCGTTGGAGAAACTCGCCGCTGCCCGCGGGCTTCCACCGGCGCAACTCGCCCTGGCCTGGCTGCTTGGCCGGAACGGTGTCGCCGCGCCGATCGTCGGCCTGTCCAGGCCGCATCACCTCGAGGATGCCCTCGCGGCGCTGACGCTGGACCTCGCCGAAGAGGAGTGCGCCACGCTGGAGGCGCCGCTCACGGTGCGCGCCCGGACCCCGCGCTGGTAGGGCGCACATCGACGGAGAAAGCATGATGAGACGACAGGCTTCCGTGTTGCTGCTGGTATCCATGGTATCGGCGACCGTCTTGCCGGTTTTCGCCCGTGCGCCGGGCGAGCGCGAGCCGTCCTGCGCCGCGACGAGCATCGTCCTGCCAGCGGGGGCCCGGTATCCCAACGGCATCGCCCATGCCGCCGATGGAACGCTGTACGTCGGCCTGGTCACCAGCGGGCGCATCCTGCGCAAGCCTCCCGGGGGCGAGTGGGAAACCTTCTTCGCCGGCAGCCCGGCGATCTTCGCTGCCACCGCGCTGCGGCTGGACGAGCCGCGTGGCCTGCTCTGGGGCAATTCGCCGGACTTCCTACCCGCTGGCCGGCGCCGGCCGCATGGGGTGTTCGCCCTGGATCTCGCGACCGGTGCCGTGCGCCGATATCTGACCCTGCCCGGCGACGGGATGGGCAACGATCTCGCGGTGGCGCCGGACGGAACGGTCTACCTGAGCGAAACCCGGGATGGCAGCCTGATGCGGCTGCGGCCCGGGGAACCGGCGTTCCAGGTGTTGCTGCGCGACAGCCGCCTGGCCGGCCCCGGCGGCCTGGGCGCGGCGGGCATCGTCCGGGTGGACGACGACACCCTGCTGGTCGGCAACTTCGGTAGCGGGGCGATCCATGTCGTCGAAGGGGTCGCCTCGCATCCGCGGCTGCGCGAGATGGAGCTGCCCCGAACGCTGGAGAATCCGGACGGCATGGCGCTGGCTCCGGACGGCTCGCTGATCGTGCTGGAGAACGCCATCCGCAGCGGTGCCGGCAAGGTGCTGCGGATCGCCGAGCCGCTCGCTCCAGGGCGGCGCGGCATCGAAGTGATACGCGAGGGCCTGGAGTCGCCGGTCAACCTGACCGTCACCGGACAGGGTTGCGCCTATGTCAGCGAGTCACGCATTCGCCACCGCCTGTTGCCGGGGCGCGAGGGCGAGGTGCCGGCGCGTTTCCTGATCCACCGGCTGCCCCTGGACGCGGCCGGGGGCGGTTGATCGGCCGCTCAGGCGTTGGCGAAACGACCTTCCAGATAGGCGATGATCTCGCTGGATTCGTACATCCAGCGCACCTGGCCGTTTTCCTCGATGCGCAGGCACGGCACCTTGACCTTCCCGCCGCCTTCCAGCAAAGCCTGGCGGGCCTGCGGATCGTTCATGGCGTCCTTGAGTTGCATCGGCAGGTTCAGCCGGTGCATGGCGCGGCGTGTCTTCACGCAGAACGGACAGGCGCGGAACTGGTAGAGCGACAGGTTCCGCAGCGCCCGCTCGACCTCGGCCTGGGCCTCGGCGCTGCGCTGCAGCTTGCGGGGGCGGCTGACGAAGTCGGCGAGGATAATCGCCTGACCCAGTCCGTTACGTACTGCCTTGAGCAACATGGCGTGTGCCTCGCGGGAAAACCGCCAGTTTACGTGGCGGTTCCGGGCATGGGGAGTCCTTCCGTCTCCTGTGCAGATTTCTTTACGGCTGGGCGTCTCGGGAATCTTTCTGCCGCCTGCTTGTTTTTTGGCGAATCGTCCGGATATTCCTTTCGAGGCCAGGGCGACGGTTCCCTTGCCCGCGCTCCTGTGTTAATTAAATCAAACGAAAACGACAATAACCCCACTTCTTCAGAGAGTCTTTATGTCGCTCCGCATCTGTATCCTGGAAACCGATATCCTTCGTCCCGAGCTGATCGAGCGCTACGAAGGCTACGGCCGGATGTTCCAGCAACTGTTCGCCAAGCAACCGATCGCCGCCGAATTCGTCATCTACAACGTGGTGGAGGGGCGCTATCCGGCGGACGACGAGCGCTTCGACGCCTACCTGGTGACCGGCAGCAAGGCCGACTCCTTCGGTCCCGACCCGTGGATCCAGACCCTGAAGACCTTCCTCCTGGACCGCTACGAGCGCGGCGACAAGCTCCTCGGCGTGTGTTTCGGCCACCAGTTGCTGGCCCTGCTGCTCGGTGGCAAGGCCGAGCGCGCCAGCCAGGGCTGGGGCATGGGCATCCACCAGTACCAGTTGAACGAACGGGCCGACTGGATGAGCCCGGCGCTGCCGGACCTGACCCTGTTGATCAGCCACCAGGACCAGGTCACCCGGCTGCCGGAAAACGCGCGGGTGATCGCTTCCAGCGACTTCTGTCCCTATGCCGCCTACGCCATCGGCGACCAGGTGCTGTGCTTCCAGGGGCATCCCGAGTTCGTCCACGACTACTCCCGCGAACTGCTCGAACTGCGCCAGCAGCACCTGGGCGAGGAACTCTATCGCAAGGGGGTCGATAGCCTGGCGGGGGACCACCAGGGCACCGTTGTCGCCGAATGGATGATGCGTTTCGTCGCGCGCCAGCCGACCGGCGCCTGAGCCGGCTCCGCGCCATGCGAGCGCCGCCAGCCTCCCGGGGTTGGCGGCGTTTTCGTTTCAGGCCGGGCAGTCGAGGATGAAGCGCTCCGGGATCCAGCGCTGCGGGCGTGCCGGCGGGGTGCCGCTCTGCAGCTTCAGCGCCAGGTTGGCCGCCAGCGCGCGGACCATCGCCTGGTTGCATTCGATGGTGCGCGCCAGTGCGCCTGCCGAGCCTTGGGCGAGGCCGAGTAGCGAGTAGCCATTGGTCAATATCGCCAGGGCGGCGACGATCCAGAATTTCCGTGTTTGCCTTCTCATGCTGTTTCCCGGGAAAGAAGCCGGCGTTCAACCGGCGCGTCGACTGTTCAACCCCGAGAGCAGGCCTGGCAGGGCCTGGCCGATCTGGTTGGAGAAGGTCGTGGCGGTGTCGTTGTCCGGTGTGGCGTTCCTGGCGCTTTCGGCGCCGGCGACGAGGCTCAGCACGACCAGCATGAGGATGGCGTACAGACCCAGGGTGGCCAGGGCGGTGTTGCGGGCGTAATGGCGTGGGCTGCGACGTTTCATGGCGGCTTCCGTGATCGATACCTCGGATGGGCATAGGATCGCGGAGAAGAATTCGATTGGATAACGAATTTTAGCGCTATTAACTATCGACAGAAATGATGCTTTGGCCGAACGACCGGTACGGGTTGCGGGGCCCGGGTTCGGGCCCGATGGATCAGGACGAAGTCGGCGCGAGCAGGCGATCGACCACCTGCCGGGCTCGCTCGAAGGAGGGGTAGCCGCTGCGCGCGACCGGCAGCTCGGCGTAGGCCTGGCGATAGGTCTCGGCCTTGGGAATGTCGGCGCGCGGCAACAGGAAGGGCTCGGCGTAGATCTTGTAGAGCATCGCGTTGGCCAGCGGGTAGCCTCGCTCGGCGGAACGTTCGAGGAGGCGGGTGATGCGCTCGCAATCGCTGGCCTGGCCGTCGCGGCGAGCGATCAGCACGGCCTGGTAGAAGTCCGCCTCGCCGCTGCGGTCGTCGCGCGCCGCGCGCTCCAGCAGGGCCTGGGCCAGCGGCAGGCGATCGCGGTCGTTGGCGACGATGATCAGTTTCGCCTGCAGCATGTCGTTCTCGTACAGCAGTTTTTCCCTGTCGCTGTCCTGGCGGCAGGTGGCGCAGCTTGCCAACAGCGGGATCAGGCAAAGTGCAATCCATTTCGGCATGGCGGTTGTTTCCTTGTCATGGATGAGACGGCACGAGGCTGGAATCCAATGGAGAGGCGAGGCGCCTCCAAGGTTCCCTCGCATGCAGTCTAGTCGGCCTGTAGCGGATGGGACCGGCCGTCTTTGATACGCATCAACTGGCGCCGGCGGGCAAGGCGTACGGTGAAAGATGCAGGGCGGCGCACGAAGCGCCTGTCCCGAAGCCAAGAAGGAAACGCTCATGATTCGTGAAGTTGAAGGTGACATTCTGCTTTCCGGGGCCCAGGTGATCGCCCACGGCATCGCGCCCCAGGACCATTTCGACAGCGGCCTGGCCCTCGCCTTGCGCGAACGCTGGCCGTCGATGGTTCGCGACTACCGGCATGCCGCCCATGCCAGGGCGCCCGAGCCGGGCGGCATCTGGGTCTGGGCCGGGGTCGACGAGCAGGGCAAGACCCAGTGCATCGTCAACCTGATCACCCAGGGCATGCTGCACAGCGGTCGCAGCGCCAAGCCGGGCAAGGCGAGCCTGGAGGATGTCGGCCATGCCCTGCGCGAGCTGGCCCGCTATGTGCGCAGCGAAGGGGTGAGCAGCCTGGCTCTGCCCTGCGTGGCGACGGGAGTGGGCGGGCTGGACTGGTCCGAGGTCAAGCCGCTGGTGGTTCGCCACCTGGGCGACCTGGAGATCCCGGTGATTCTCTACGAGGTCTATCGCAAGGGCGTGGCGGCCGAGGAAAAGCTGGCCTGAACGAAAAGCCCGGCGTGAGCCGGGCTTTTCAGGGTTGCGGGGAAAAGAAAAACGTTCCTGGCAGGCGGCGTTCAACCCTGCGCATCGGTGTCGCTCGCGGTTGGCGCCGTGGCCTGTTGCTGCTGGGCCTGCTCGATGGCGTGCTGGTTCAGTTGGACCATGCGGTTTTCCATCAGGCTGGATTCGTCGGCGAAGCTGGCTTGCACTGCGAGGGTGGTAGCCATGCCGAGGAGAATGGCGGCGAAGACGTTGCGTTTCATGATGACCTCCGGTTTTCCTTGGGAATGTCACCAGGATAATCCGTAATAATTTTTTAAAAATAGCAGTTAGGGAGAGTTACCTTTGCGTAATAAGTAATTATTGGGCGCAAAAAAGCCCGGTACCAACCGGGCTTTCGCTGGCGCGGGCCTTAGCCCAGGTGCTTCTTGTCCAGCTCGATCGCCTGGTCGAGGGTTTCCAGCAGTGCCTTGCGCACCTTGAGCTTGGTATTGCGATGCGCGGTCATGTTGAGTTTCTTCAACTGCTGGGCCGCTGCACGCGCGCTTTCCTGCAACTGGTCGGCGCTGACCAGGGTGTCGAGGAAGCCGGCATCCACCGCAGCGGCCGGACTGAACATCTCGGCATTGATGACCGAGCGGGTGAACGCCGACTTGCGCAGGCGATCGCGGGCCAGTTCGATGCCGACATGGTGCATGGTCATGCCGATGGCGACTTCGTTCAGGCCGATCTGGAACGGCCCGTCGACGCCGATCCGGTAGTCGGCCGAGAGCAGCAGGAAGGCGCCCTTGGCTACCGCGTGCCCGGGGCAGGCGACGATCACCGGATAGGGATGGGAGAGCAGGCGGCGAGCCAGGGTCGAGCCGGCGGCGACCAGGTTGACGGCATTCTCCGGGCCGGAGGTCATGACCTTCAGGTCGTAGCCACCGGAGAGGATGCCCGGCTGGCCGGTGACGATGACCACGGCCTTGTCCTGCAGGGCCTGGTCGAGAGCCTGGTTGAAGGCGTCGATCACCGCCGGGGAGATGGCGTTCACCTTGCCGTTGTTGAGGGTCAGGGTGGCGATGCCGTCTTCGAACTGGTAGCTGATCAACTCGCTCATGGCAGGATTCCTTTTGGTGGAGTGGCGCAGACCTTACTGATGGGCGTCGTCGGCGTAAAGCGCTTTGGCTGACCCGCGGGTCATGCGCGATTGTGCTTGCGCGGGCCTCCCGAGCAGGGCTCCAGTGACGCCTGCGCGTTCCTGGCAGAAGAAACGGTTGAGTCTGGCCGGGGAAGACAGCAATATGGGCCCTATCGTTAGTCCGGCCTTGCATGCGGTGCAGGTCACCCGTTTCGAGGATGTCCGCCAGGCGCGCTCAGCCGCCGGGACGAGAACGGACGAAGTTATCCGGCGGCCTGCTGAAGGCCGGTACGCGGGGGCATCCTCGCGAGGAACCCTATCAATCAGGCGCGGGTCGGGTTACGAACCCGTTGAGGAGATCCAAAGTGAGCGAGTCCCTGTCCATCCATCATGACGTGGGCGGCCATCAGTTCGAGACGACGGTGGATGGCCATCGTGCCTATCTGGCGTATATGGACCTGGGCAAGCAGACGCTGGACATCTACCGGACCTTCGTACCGGATTCGCTGCGGGGTCGCGGTATCGCCGCCGCGCTGACCGAACACGCCCTGCAGTACGCCGACCGCATGGGCTACAGCGTGATCCCGTCCTGCTCCTACGTGGAGCGTTACATCGAGCGTCGCCAGCGTCAGGCCGATCCGGCCGCCTGAGCAGGTGCGCAATGAAAAACGCCGGGCATCAGCCCGGCGTTTTCGTTTCCGCCTCGCTCAGCCGCGCTGGCGTTTCGGCAGCACGTCCTTGAGCTTGGCGTGCATGCTGCGGATGCTCTTCTCGGTGGTCGCCCAGTCGATGCATGCATCGGTGATGGAGACGCCGTACTGAAGTTGGTCGAGATCCTTCGGAATCGGCTGGCTGCCCCAGCCCAGGTGGCTTTCCACCATCAGGCCGACGATCGAGTTGTTGCCTTCGACGATCTGGTTGCTGACGTTGTCCATCACCAGCGGTTGCAGGGCCGGGTCCTTGTTGGAGTTGGCGTGGCTGCAGTCGACCATGATGTTCAGCGGGATTTTCGCCTTGTTCAGGTCCTGCTCGCAGAGCGCGACGCTGACCGAATCGTAGTTCGGCTTGCCGTTGCCGCCGCGCAACACCACGTGACCATAGCGGTTGCCCTTGGTGGTGACGATGGATACGCCGCCCTGCTGGTTGATGCCGAGGAAGCGATGCGGGCTGGAGACCGACTGCAGGGCATTGATCGCCACGGTCAGGCTGCCATCGGTGCCGTTCTTGAAGCCGACCGCGGAAGACAGGCCGGAGGCCATCTCGCGGTGGGTCTGCGATTCGGTGGTACGGGCGCCGATCGCCGACCAGCTGATCAGGTCCTGCAGGTACTGCGGGGAAATCGGGTCGAGCGCTTCGGTGGCGGTGGGCAAGCCTTTCTCGGCGAGGTCGCGGAGCAGTTGGCGACCGATGTGCAGGCCATCCTGGATCTTGAACGAGTCGTCCAGGTACGGATCGTTGATCAGGCCTTTCCAGCCCACCGTGGTACGCGGCTTCTCGAAGTACACGCGCATCACCAGGAACAGCGTATCCGCCACTTCGGCCGCGAGCGCCTTGAGGCGGTCGGCGTATTCGTGGGCGGCCTTGATGTCGTGGATGGAGCAGGGGCCGATCACCACGAACAGACGGTGGTCCTTGCCATCCAGGATGTCGCGCACCACCTGGCGACCATGGGCCACGGTCTGCAGGGCCTTGTCGGTCAGGGGAATTTCACGCTTGAGCTGCTCCGGCGTGATCAGGGTCTCGTTGGAGGCAACGTTAAGGTCGTCGATCTGTAAATCAGCCATCGTGGTACTCAATCAGGTCACGGGCGCCGGCCGCCGGGAGGCCCCCTGCGAAAGGGCGCAGGCATGAAGTTCGCAAACGGGGAGACGAACCTTAACGTGTCGGGCCGGGCCTAGACAATGGGCGGGACGCGGTTCGCCGGTGTTTTCCCCGCTCTGCGCACGTTTTCTTCGTTGCTCCGGGCCAAGGCTGCCAGCGGAGTTGCAGGTGAGGCCGCCGCGGACGATATTGTGCAGGTGCTGCGGAGGGGCGCGCCTTGCGCGTATCCGCTGGCCGAGGAGGGCGCCAGCGCTATCGCAGGAGCCGAAGCCTACGGATGATGGTCGGGCCCCATTTCTTCCTTTCTATCGAGGTCAGCAGCGTGCCGTCCCTGGAACTCACCGATCTGGACGCCGACCGGCAGTTGCTTGCCCTGGAAGGGGTTTCGCTGTTGGTATTCACCAGCGAAGGCTGCGCGTCGTGCCGCTGGGCCCGGCGCCATCTCCCCGCGATGGACCTGCCCATCGAGCGCCTGTGCTGGGTGGACGCCGGCCGCAATGGCGGCCTGGTGGAACGCTACGGCGTCTTTCACCTGCCGGCCCTGTTCATGGTCCGCGACGGCCGCTTCCATGGCGCACTGAACGTTCCGCTGCACCAGGAAGCCTTGCGGGGTGCGGTGCTGGCGGGGTCGACCGCTTTACCTGAGGAGTTGCCCTGATGGATTCAAAGCAGCAACGGATCGGCGTCATCGGTACGGGAGCCATCGGCGGCTTCTATGGATTGATGCTGGCGCATGCCGGTCACGACGTGCATTTTCTCCTGCGCAGCGAGTTCGAGGCGGTCAATCGCGCCGGACTCAGCCTGAATAGTGCGGTGCATGGCTTCCGGCGCCTGGCGCCGGTCCAGGCCTACCATTCGGCGCAGGACATGCCGCCCTGCGACTGGTTGCTGGTGGGCGCCAAGACCACCGGCAATCACGAACTGGCACCCCTGATCCGCGCAGCGGCGGCGCCGGGAGCCAAGGTTCTGCTGCTGCAGAACGGTCTGGGCGTGGAGGAGCGGCTGCGGCCGCTGCTGCCGGAAAGCCTGCATCTGCTGGGCGGCCTCTGCTTCATCTGTGTGCATCGCGGCGAACCGGGCGTGATCGAGCACCAGGCCTACGGCGGAGTGAATCTCGGCTATCATTCCGGACCGGCCGACGAGCGACGCCGGCGCGAGATCGTCGAGGAGGGTGCCGCGCTGTTCCGCGAGTCCGGGCTGGAGTCCACGGCGATGCCCGACCTGGAGCAGGCGCGCTGGCAGAAGCTGGTCTGGAACATCCCCTACAACGGGCTGTCGGTATTGCTGAAGAGCAGCACCGCGCCGCTGATGGCCAACGCGGACAGTCGGTCGCTGATCGAGGCGATCATGGAGGAAGTCATCGGTGCTGCCGGCGCCTGCGGCTTCATCCTGCCTGAGGGCTATGCGGACCAACTGCTGGCGGCGACCGAGCGGATGCCCGACTATCGGCCGAGCATGTACCACGACTTCGCCCATGGGCGGCCACTGGAGCTGGCGGCGATCTATGCCGCGCCCCTGGCCCGCGCTGCTGCTGCGGGCTACCGGATGCCCAGGGTCGAGGCGCTGTACCAGGCGTTGCGCTTCCTCGAAGCACAACCGCGCTGAAGGGCCGAGCGCGGCGACCAGCCGGCGCCGCGCTCGCAGGGAGAAAAGGGATTTACCCCAACGGGCCGGAAAAAGCCCGAAACAGCAGGGAACGCTAGGAGAATGGATGCTTGCTGCTAATCTGCTAACGAGGCCCGCCGCGCAGGCTGTCGAGGAGGCCGCATGATTCGTTCGATTCTCTACGCCACCGATCTGGGGCTCTATGCTCCCTATGTCCTGCAACACGCCCTGTCGCTGACCCGCGCCTACAACGCCGAGCTCTATGTCGTCCATGTGGTGGAGCCCCTCGGGCTGTTCGCCGAGTCGGTCCTGCAGACCTACCTTGACACCGAGCGTCTCCAGGACCTGCGGGCGCAAGGGCTGGACAACGTCATGGAAAGCATCGAGAAGCGGGTCCTGGAAGGGTTTCGCGATGAACTCGGCGAGTTGCCCCAGGATGCGGCGCTGGTCAAGAGCGTGCGGGTGGTGCAGGGCGACCCGCCGCAGATGATCCTCGATGAGGCGGAAAAGCTGGCCGTGGACCTGATCGTCGCCGGCAGCCATAGCCACGGCACTCAACTCGACACGCCGCTGGGCCGGACTGCCGCGCGTCTGGTGCAACTGGCGGAGGTACCGGTGTACCTGGTGCCGATGTTGCAGCACCGTAGTCGCGACCTGTAGGCCAGCGGTCGGCTGGTGAAAAAGCGTGCAAAATCAAAAAAAACGTCTAATTTTATTCCTCAAACCATTAATATGGTTATATACCTTCGGTTCTTGATCGCCGGTCGCGACAACCTTTTCGAGGAATCTCCATGAAGCTTCAGCAATTGCGCTATATCTGGGAGGTTGCGCACCACGACCTCAACGTCTCCGCCACGGCGCAGAGCCTCTATACTTCGCAGCCGGGCATCAGCAAGCAGATCCGCCTGCTGGAGGACGAACTGGGCGTCGAGGTGTTCGCTCGCAGCGGCAAGCACCTGACCCGTGTGACGCCGGCGGGGGAGCGGATCATCCATACCGCCGGCGAGATCCTGCGCAAGGTCGAGAGCATCAAGCAGATCGCCCAGGAATTCTCCAACGAGAAGAAGGGCACGCTGTCCATCGCCACTACCCACACCCAGGCGCGCTATGCGCTGCCCAACGTGATCAGCGGCTTCATCAAGCAGTACCCGGACGTCTCCCTGCACATGCACCAGGGCACGCCGATGCAGATCGCCGAAATGGCCGCCGACGGCACCGTCGACTTCGCCATCGCCACCGAGGCGCTGGAGTTGTTCGGCGACCTGATCATGATGCCCTGCTACCGCTGGAATCGCTGCGTCATCGTGCCCCACGGGCATCCGCTGACCAAGCTGCCGAAACTGACCCTGGAAGCCCTGGCCGAGCAGCCGATCGTCACCTACGTGTTCGGCTTCACCGGCCGCTCCAAGCTCGACGAAGCCTTCAGCCAGCGCGGCCTGGTGCCCAAGGTGGTATTCACCGCGGCCGATGCCGACGTGATCAAGACCTACGTGCGGTTGGGCCTGGGGGTCGGCATCGTGGCGCACATGGCGGTCGATCCGAAGCTCGACAACGACCTGGTGATCCTCGACGCCAGCCACCTGTTCGAGTCCAGCGTGACCAAGATCGGCTTCCGCCGCGGCACCTTCCTGCGCGGCTTCATGTGCGACTTCATCGAGAAATTCGCTCCGCACCTGACCCGCGAGCTGCTGGCCAAGGCCGTGCAATGCCACAACAAGGCCGAGCTGGACGAGTTGTTCGACGGCATCGAACTGCCGGTCTACTGATCGCCTCGGCCCATGAAAAAGCCCGGCCTGGTGCCGGGCTTTTTCATGGCTGGCCCTCAGAGCATGTCGAGATTGTCGCGACCGGCCAGCCTGGCCAGCGCTTCGCGATCAGCGTCCGCGGACTGCTCGGCTCGCGGTTCGAGGACTTCATGGAGGAAGCTCATGAACACGGTGTAGACCTGTTCGCGCCCGTCGTCGTGGCGAACCACGAAGAACGGCGCGGTCTCTACGCCATATTGGGCGGCGACCATCCAGCCTGCGCTGTTCGGGTCGCGTTCGTCGGCCACCAGGGTGCGATGGATGCGCGGCAGGTAGCCGCCTTGTTCCAGGCGTTGCCGGACTTCCTTGCACTTGCGGCAGTCCTCGCCGTTGGCGAGGACTTTCTTGACCATGGTGATGCGCATGCTGGGTCTCCGCTCGGGGTTCGACCTGCACTTTACCCCGATTGCATACGCTCTATCGACGGTTTCAGGCCTTGCTGATCAGGTTGCCGGCGTGCAGCCCGCACTCCTTGTGGGTGGCTTCCTCCCACCACCAGCGGCCCTCGCGCTCGTGCTGGTTGGGCAGCACCGGACGGGTGCAGGGTTCGCAGCCGATGCTGATATAGCCGCGTTCGTGCAGGCTGTTGTAGGGCAGTTCGAGCATGCGGATATAGCCCCAGACCTCCTCGCTGGTCATGGACGACAGCGGGTTGAATTTGTACAGCGGCTTTTCCGGCGTGGAAAAGGCACCGTCGATTTCCAGCACCGCCACCTGGCTGCGCGTGCCGGGGCTCTGGTCGCGGCGTTGGCCGGTGGCCCAGGCGCGCACGCCGGCGAGCTTGCGCTTGAGCGGTTCGATCTTGCGGATGCCGCAGCACTCACCGTGGCCGTCCCGATAAAAGCTGAACAGGCCCTTTTCCTTCACCAGGGGTTCGAGCAGGCGCGGGTCGGGGGAAAGCACGTCGATGGCGATGCCGTAGTGTTCGCGGACCTGGTCGATGAAACGATAGGTTTCCGGGTGCAGGCGACCGGTGTCGAGGCTGAACACCTTCACGTTGCGGTTGAGCTTCCAGGCCATGTCTACCAGGACGACGTCCTCGGCGCCGCTGAAGGAGATCCACAGCTCGTCGCCGAAGTGCTCGAAGGCGGCTTTCAGGATGTCCTGGGGGGATTTGTCGGCAAGGCTGGAGGCGAGGGCGGGAAGGTCGAAAGGCTGGCTCATCGGGCTGGGGTCCTGGTGCTGGGCGGCGCTGTTGCGCTCTGTGGCGGGAATGGTAGCAAAGGGCGGCATATGGCCCTAAATAACCATTTACCCCTGTCGACCTTGATTCCAGGAATAAGCCGGCGTTGCCTTGCCCTCGGCGAGGGGCTAGAGTGCCGCGTCCGTCGTCACCCCATCGTTCAGAGAATTTCGAGGAGAGTCCTGTGGAAATTGCCTGTCTTGACCTGGAAGGCGTGCTGGTTCCGGAAATCTGGATCGCGTTCGCGGAAAAAACCGGTATCGACGCCTTGAAGGCGACCACCCGGGACATTCCGGACTACGACGTGCTGATGAAGCAGCGCCTGCGCATCCTCGACGAACATGGCCTGAAGCTGGGCGACATCCAGGAGGTGATCGCCACCCTGAAGCCGCTGGAGGGGGCGGTGGAATTCGTCGACTGGCTGCGCGAGCGCTTCCAGGTGGTGATCCTCTCCGACACCTTCTACGAGTTCTCCCAGCCGCTGATGCGCCAGCTGGGCTTCCCGACCCTGTTGTGCCACAAGCTGGAGATCGACGACAGCGACCGGGTGGTCGGCTATCAATTGCGCCAGAAGGATCCCAAGCGGCAGTCGGTGATCGCCTTCAAGAGCCTCTACTACCGGGTGATCGCCGCAGGCGACTCCTACAACGACACCACCATGCTTTCCGAGGCCCACGCCGGCATCCTGTTCCATGCCCCGGAAAACGTGATCCGCGAGTTTCCCCAGTTCCCCGCGGTGCATACCTACGAAGACCTCAAGCGCGAGTTCCTCAAGGCTTCCAGCCGTTCGCTGAGTCTGTAGCCGCGCCGCCGATGAAAGAGCCCGCGGAACGCGGGCTCTTTTCTATTCCGGGGACGCTGTCCCGGCCATCCCTTCCAGGGTTTCCAGCAGCACCCGGACCTTGTCCAGGGTTTCCTGGTACTCGTCCTCCCAGTGCGAGTCGGCGACGATGCCGCCGCCGCCCCAGCAACTGACCTGGCCGTTCCTGACCAGCAGGGTGCGGATGGCGATCGAGCTGTCCATCTCGCCGCGCACGTCGAGGTAGAACAGGCTGCCGCAGTAGATGCCGCGTCGGCTCGGTTCCAGTTCGTCGATGATCTGCATGGCGCGAATCTTCGGCGCGCCGGTGATCGAGCCGCCGGGGAAGCTGCCTTCCAGCAGGTCGAGGGCGTCCTTGCCCGGCGCCAGTTCGCCGGTGACGCTGCTCACCAGGTGATGCACGTTGGGATAGCTTTCCAGGGCGAACAGCTCCGGTACCCGTACGCTGCCAGGTTGGCAACTGCGTCCGATGTCGTTGCGCAGCAGGTCGACGATCATCAGGTTTTCCGCGCGGTCCTTGGGGCTGGCCAGCAGCGACGCCGCCAGCGCCATGTCCTCCTCGGGGGTCTTGCCGCGCGGGCGGGTGCCCTTGATCGGCCGGGTTTCCACCTTGCCCTTGCCGAGCTTGAGGAAGCGCTCCGGCGACAGGCTGAGGATCGCGCCGTCGGCCAGTCGCAGGTAGCCGGAGAACGGCGTCGGGCAGGCCTCGCGCAGGGCGCGATAGGCCGGCCACGGCGAGCCGCTGCAAGCGGCCTGGAAGCGCTGGCTATAGTTCACCTGGTAGCAGTCGCCTGCCTGGATGTAGTCCTGGATGCGGCGGATCGCCTGCCGATAGTCGGATGCGCTGATGCTCCGTCGGAATTTTCCCAGAAGCTTGAAGTTGCCGGCCGCGCCTTGCGTTTCCTCGCTGAACAGGGCGATCAGGCGCTGGCGTTCGCGCTCGTCCAATCGCGGGTGGAATACCAGTTGGCTGGTGCCGGCCTGGTGGTCGCTGATCAGCGCCCAGGCATACAGGCCGACGGAGGCCAGCGGCAGGCCCAGGTCATCGCGGGCGTGTTCGCCGATGCGCTCGATGCGCCGACCCAGGTCGTAGGATAAATAGCCCAGCAGACCGCCGGCGAAGGGCAGTTCGTACGGCGCTGGCAGCTGCGCGGGGCCCAGGCTTCCGGCCGCTTCGCGTAGGCGGGCGAAGAAGCGGTTGGCCGATTCGTCGGGCAGCGGCGCCAGTTCTGCCAATGGCCAGGCGCTCATAAGGTCATAGCGTCCACGGGTAGCGATGGGGCGACCCGAATCGAGCATCACCGCACCGGGCGCCTCATGGATGATGGCAAAGAGACAGCTTGGGTCGCTATGGTAGGGCAGGGGGTGAACATGACAACTGGGCATGGAAAGTGGGGGTAGTGGGACAGTCAGGAATTCTAGTTCGCCGGAATCGTCGATCCTAGAGCCATTTCTTCAGTTTACGTAAGAAGGGTGATCTGCTAATTATGGAAATATCCCACGGAGATTTGGCTCCGTACCACAATGATAATGACACAGGGATACAGGCCGTGGATGCAGTACAGAATCCAGCAGCCGGCAGCCTTTCGCGCTCCAGAATAGTGCCGCCTCAGGTGCCAGCCGAATATTCTCTTCGCCCCGCGATCCGCAACCTGCTGGATCGCAATCCCCATTCACGCGTTCTGATGTTTTCCGCACCTGCCGGCTTCGGCAAGACCTGCGCGCTCGCCGCCCTGGCCAGGGAGCGCACTGTAGCAGACCAGGCGGTGGCCTGGCTCTCGCTTGCCGAAGAAGACGACGACCCCGCCCGTTTCTGCCGGCAGCTGATCGAGGCGCTGGGCGAAGCCGTGCCGCAGCTTGGCGACGACGCCCAGACCTACCTGCAGAACACCATGCGGGTCCCGGTGGTGGCGGTGATCGAAAGCCTGCTCGGCGATCTCGATCGCTATGCGCGGCCGTTGCTGCTGGTGCTCGACGACCTGCACCTGGTTAGCAACCCGGACATCTTCACCGGCCTCAACCGCCTGGTGCAGTACGCGCCGCCCGGGCTGGTCCTGGCCCTGGGCACGCGTTCGCAGCCGGCGCTGAGCCTGGCTACCTGGCGGGCCAAGGGGCTGTTGCTGGAAATCGGCCTCGAGGAGCTGCGCCTCGGCTTCGAGGAAACCCGCGAATACCTCGAGCGCAGCGGTCTCTATCTGGACGAGCCCTGCCTGAAGGCGCTCTATGGCCAGACCGAAGGCTGGGTGGTGGGCGTGCATCTCGTCAGCCTGTGGCTGCGCCAGCAACCGCAGGTGCAGGAAATGGCCCTGCTCGACGGCGACAAGCAGGCGGTCAGCGCCTATCTGCTGGCGGCGGTCTTCGAACGCTTGCCTGGCGACCTGCAGGAAGCGCTGCTGGCCCTTGGCGTTGCCAGCCAATTGAGCGGCGACCTGGCCAACGCCCTGACCGGGCGCCAGGACGGCCAGGCGCTGCTGGAGCGCCTGGAGTCCATGCAATTGTTCCTCCTGCCGCTGGATCGCGAACGCCAGTGGTATCGCTTCCACCTGCTGTTCGCCGATTTCCTCCGCAACCGCCTGCGCGACTCCGATCCGGACCGTTTCAAGCAACTGCATTTCAACGCCAGCCTGTGGTTCACCAACCACCACATGCCGACGTTCGCCATCGAGCATGCCTGTGCGGCGGAAGACCCGGAGATGATCGCCGCGCTGGTCGACGGATGCGGACTGGAGCTGATCAACCGCGGCCAGCTCAGCCTGATCTACCGTTGGCGCAAGCATGTGCCGGACGAAATCGCCGAGCGCTATCCGATCCTGGTCCTTACCGATGTCTGGTCGCGGGCCAGCGACCTCAGCCTGGGCGAGGCCAACCGGATCATCGACGAACTGCTGGCGCGCTGGGGGGAGAGCCGCGGCGACGGACCGATGGGCGACCAGTACCTCTCCGCGCTGGCGGTGAAAGCGGTGGTGGCGTTGCAGAAGGACGATCTGGAACTGTGCATCGCCCTGGCTCGCCGGGTCGAGGTCCAGCTCGGGCAGAACGCTGCCTTCCTCGAAGTGGCGGTGTTGATCACCGCCGCGCTGGCCCAGGTGGTCCGTGGCCAGGGCGACCAGGCGCGGCGCCTGCTGGGACTGGCGCAGCAGCGCAATCATTTCCTCGAAGGGCGCTACCTGGACATGCAACTGGCCAACGTCGAGGTGATCCTCGCACTCGAGCAGGGCCAGGTGAAGCAGGCGCAACTGCTCATCGAGCGGCTCCGCCAGCGTGCCCGGCCGCTGTTCGAGAAGTCCAGGAGCGCGCTGGCGCTGCCGACCATCACCGAGGCCCTGACCGCCTACTACAGGATCGAGCTGGACGGGCTGGAAGAGCGCCTGGGCTGGGCGCTCGGGCATGTGGATGTGATCAATCCGATCGATTTCTATGCCCAGGGGCAGATCTGCCTGGCGCGCACCCAGCGCTTGCTGGGACGGCCGAAGGAGGCGCTGGCCAGCCTGGCGGCGATGCAGGCCCTGGCCTCGCGCAATCAGTCGTGGCGCTTCTTCGCCCAGGCCATGGCCGAAGAGATCAACCTGATCCTCCAGGACAGCGGCCCCGACCGCCTGAAGCGCGCCGAGCAGCGGTTGAAGAGCGTGGACTGGAACAAGATGGCGGCACACTACCGCAACATGGCCTTCAACCCGGTCAACTGGTCGCTGGGCGTGAGCCGCGTGCGCCTGTTGCAGGGGCGAGGACATTTCAGCGAGGCGCTGCACGAGATCACTCAGTTGCGCGGCACCTTGCAGCCCGGTTGGCACGGCCTGCAGCGCCTGCGCCTGGATATCCTGGCGGCGCTCAGCTATCAGCGCCTGGGCTACCAGGAACGGGCCAACAGCCTGCTCGGCGAATGCCTGATCAATGCCGAACGGGAAGGGGTGCGCAGCCTCTTCATCGAGGAAGGCGACGGCATTCGCCAGTTGCTCCAGCAACTCGAATCCACCGAGCGCCAGCCGGCGCTACAGACCTTCATTCGCGGCCTGCTCGGCATCTGGCCCGGGCAGGGCGTGCGCAAGCCCCAGGATGCGCTCGAGGAAGGCCTGACGGAGCGCGAGCGCGAAGTGGTCTGCCTGGCCGCACAGGGCCTATCCAACGAAGAAATCGGCCAGCGCCTGTCGCTGGCCCTGGGGACCGTCAAATGGCATCTGCACAACATCTACGAAAAGCTCAAGGTGCGCAATCGCACCCAGGCGATCCGGCGAGCCCGCGAGCTGAGCCTGCTCTGACCATGGGCCATCGCGACGGGGTTCCCGCCAGCACCATCCCGCTGTTGCAGACCAAGCTGTTCCCGCCAGGCGCCGGAGGGCTGCCGCTGCTGCCCCGCCAGGCGCTGATCGACCGCCTGTACGAGGCCCGCGCGCGACGCGCGATGGTGCTCAGCGCGCCGGCCGGCTTCGGCAAGAGCACCATCCTCTGCCAGTTGCGCCTGCGCCTGCTGGAGCAGGGCGCGGCGGTGGCATGGTTGTCCTGCGACGAGACCGACAGCGAACCGCAGCGTCTGATCCAGTACCTGCTGGCGAGCATCCAGCGAGTGGTCCCGGCATTCGGCGGCAATACCGCCAATCTGCTCGGCACCGACGTCGCGGTGCCGCTGGAGGGCATCCTGGATGCCTTCCTCGCCGACCTGCGTCGCCTGGAAGGCCCCTTGTACCTGTTCCTCGACGATTTCCACCGCATCCGCCACGCCGCCTTGCCGCATGGGGTTCGCTACCTGATCGAGAACCTGCCCGATCACGTGCGGGTGGTGGCCTCGACCCGCTTCCGCCCGCGCTTCCTGGTCGACGAACCGACCCTCAAGCCCTGGACCTTCTGCCTGAGCGCGGAAGACCTGCGACTTTCGCGCGAGGAGAGCGATGCGTTTCTCCTCGACCTCAAGGGGCTGGAGCTGGGCGAGCGCGAGCTGAAGCTGCTGTTCAAGCGCACCGAAGGCTGGATCACGGCGTTGCACCTGGCGGCCCTGGCCCTCAGTCGCAATACCGACCGGGAAGGTTTCCTCCGCGGGCTCTCCGGGACCGAACGGAACATCGCCGACTACCTGGCGGAAGACGTGCTGGCCAGCCTGCCCGCCGACCTGCAGCTGTTCCTCGACCAGACCTCGGTGCTCGATGAGTTCAATGCGGAACTGTGCAATGCGCTGACCGGGCGTCGCGACGGCCTGGACATGCTCATGCGCCTGCAGAACGAGCAGTTGTTCGTCATCGCCCTGGACGACCAGCGCGAATGGTTCCGCTACCACCATCTGTTCGCCGAGTTCCTCCAGGGGCGGCTATCCCGGCATGCCGATCCGACCCCGTTGCTGCATGCGGCGGCGCGCTGGTGCGAGGGGCGCGACCTGGCCGACCGGGCGATCAAGTACGCCCTTCGCGCCCGCGACTACCTGTTCGCCGCCGAGTTGCTGGAGCGCCAGGGCGCGCGCCTGATCGCCGGTAACCGGGTGTACGGCATCCTCGGCATGCTCAACGGCATTCCCGCCGAGGTGATCCGCGAGCATCCGGTGTTCCAGATCTTCTACGCCTGGCAACTGGCGTTCGAGCAACGCTTCGCCGAGGCCGAGGCGTTGATCGAGGAGGTCAGCCACCGCCTCTTGCAGGGGCGCGGCAAGGTCATGCACTTCGGGCTCGGCGAGTTGCTCGCCGCCGCCCAGGTGCTCAAGGCCCTGGTGTTGCTCTACCAGGACAAGCTCGAAGCCTGCCTGAAGGTCGCCCGTCACTGGCTGTCCATGGTCCCGAGCAACCAGCCGGTGTTCCGCGCCAGCCTGCTCTGCGTGCAGGCTTCGGCGCATGCGCTGCTCGGCGACTACGCCGAGGCCGCCGGCGCCATCGGTTCCGCGCGGGAGGACCTGAAAGTCGCCGACAGCGAGTACCTGCAGGTGGTGACCAGCCTGATCGAATCCCTGATCTGCAAGGAGAGTGGCGACCTGGAGCGGGGCAGGGCGATCGCCGAGTCGGCGCGCAACCGGGTCGAGCAGGTATTCGGCCGGCGCAGCCGGGTCGGCGGACCCTTGTCGCTGGCCTATGCCGACCTGCTCTACGAGCAGGACCGGCATGCCGGCGTGCTCGCCGAACTACCGCTGGCGACGGTCTGGCGGGATGTCGCGACGCCGGTGGAACTGCTCAGTCGCGGCCAGTTGGTCATGGCCAAGGCGCGCTTCTTCTCCGGCGCCGCCGAGCAGGGGCTGGCGCAACTCGACGAATGGCTGAGCGGTCTGCTCTCGCCCGGCTACGAGCGTGTCTATGCTCACGCCATGAGCTGCAAGGTGCAGTTCCTGCTGTGGCTGCGCCGTCCGAACGAAGCCGAACGGGTCTGCCTGCAACTGGAGCGGCATCTTGCCGGGCTCTCCGGCGAGCGGCATGCCGACGCACAGACCGCCCTGGTCCTGGCGGAGGCTCGGCTGGCATTGTCCGAGCGTCACGCGGAACGCGCGCAGAGCAAGCTGGAAAGCTGTCTGGCCGGCTACTCTTCCGCTTACCAGAGGGATCGGCGGCTGCGTTTGTCCTTGTTACTTTCTGTGGCGTATTGGCAGAAAGGTAACAGCGAAAAAGCCATCGGCCTGTTCCTCGCCACGCTCGAGGAAGCCTGGAATCTCGGCTATCGCCGGCTGTTCCAGGACGACGCGTTGTGGCTGTTGCCGATGTGGGAAAGCTGGAGGGAAGCGGAGCCCAAGCGTGCCGCGGCCTGGCAGGGGCTGGCCGACCTGCTCCGCGAGCAGTGCCGGAAGCTCTCCGTGGACCCGGAAAGTTTCGATGAAAATCAGGATGTTAGCCATCGCGAACGGGAAATCCTGCGGCTGGTGGCGGCGGGCTTGTCGAACCGCGATATCGCGCAGGCGGTGCACCTGTCGGAAGCCACCATCAAGTGGCACCTGCACAACCTGTTCGCCAAGCTGGGTGTGAAGAGCAGAACGCAAGCCGTACTAAAGGGTAAAAGCCTGGGACTGCTGAGCGAGGCGTGAGCGGCAGCCGCCATCGCTCCATCCCTTGGATGGGCTGGCGGCGGAAGGGGTGGCCCAGTAGCTTGGAATCCAGGACGAGAGAGCATGAGGCTCTACCGAATCCATGTCCGGGACACCTAGGGAAGCAGTACCGGACCTGGAGACCGGCGAGATGCCGGTCGATCTGCCGGGGACAGGATGCAAACGGCAGTGCCCTGGGGCAAACCACACCTGAACACTGGAGAAATAACAATGAAAAAGCACCTGTTCCTTGCAACTGCTGTTCTGGCTGCTCCCTTGCTGGCGCATGCCGACCTGAAAGCCATGGACGATGGCGCGCTGTCCGACGTGACCGGCCAGGCAGGCATCAGCATTTCCGGTACTTTCCAGGGCTCCGTCGGGGCCGTGACCTACACCGATACCGACACCAACGGCGGCTCCCTGCGGCTGGAGAACATCAGCCTGCCGGCGCTGACCATCGACGATACCAAGCCGCTGACCATCGACGTCGTCACCACCGATATCGGCGGCAAGTCGACCCAGCAACTGGCCATCGGCCTGCCGGCCATCACCGGCGACGTGACCGTTGGCGCCATCAAGGTGGGCGACACCAGCGCCGCCAGCATCGGCTCGCTGACCGTCTCCGGGCTGAACATGGCCGGTTCCACCATCAAGGTCTGGGGTCACTGATCCAGGAACCGAGTCGAGACGCGAAGACCTCGCCGAGGCATCGGCGGGGTCTTTCTCCGAAAGAGGTACGACGGGGCGATGTTCGAGATTTTGCTGGGAAGTCTGATCGGACTGTTCGGGTTCACCCAGACGGTCGATACCAAGCCGCAACCGCAGGGCACGGTCAACCTCAGCCAGCCTCTGACCCCCAATGGACCCTACCGCGAATCGGTGCAACTGGAGCCGATGAGCCAGTTGCAGTTCCGCAACGTCATCCGCCAGGCCTATGACTACAGCTGCGGCTCGGCGGCGCTTACCACGCTGCTGGACTACTACCTCGGGCGCAACCTCGAGGAACGCCAGGTCATGGAAGGACTGCTGCGCTATGGCGAGGCCGATAAGATCGTGCAGCGCCGCGGTTTCTCGCTGCTCGACATGAAGCGCTACGCCGCTGCGCTGGGCTACAAGAGCGGTGGTTTTCGCGCCGAGTTCAGCGACCTGGACGCTCTCGAGCATCCGGCGCTGGTCCCCATCCACTATGCCGGCTTCAAGCATTTCGTGGTGGTGCGCGATGTCTACAACGATCACGTCTTCGTCGCCGATCCGGCCTTGGGCAACATCAGCTTCACCCGGACGCGCTTCGAGGAAATCTGGGACCAGAACGTCCTGTTCGTGATCTTCCCGAGTGGGCAGGAGCCCCGCAACGCGCTGGCGCTGAACGATCGCGACATGCGCCTGGTGGACGACCGCACCGTCAGCCTGCTGGCGTTCCGCGAGTTTCCGCAGATCAACAAGATCACTGAAAACCAGGTCCGTGAGCTGGGCACTGGTGGCGACGTCATACACCTGCGCACCAAGTAGCAGATACCCAAAAACAAGAACAATCTCTGGGGATAGCGCCATGAGAATCAGGGGGTACACATGCGCGGCGGCGCTGATGCTGTCTATCAGCGGTTTGTCCGTTGCCGAGGAAGCCTCGGTCGACCAGGCCCGTGACGCGCTGGCCAAGAAGAATGACGATGCCGACAGCGCCAAGGCGCTGGAGGAAGTCTTCCAGGCCGCCGAGAAGAGCTACACCTTGCTGAAGAAGGGCGAGCGGACCCTGACCTACGGTTTCGACTACGCGCTGGTGCGCGACCAGCGGCTGACCCTGGTGCCGCTGACCAAGACCAGCGGCGGCACGCAGATCTACGGCCTCGCCGGCCGGCAGAGCCAGTCCCAGCACACCTTCACCAACTCCTTCACCTTCGACTACGGGATCTGGGACAACCTCACCTTCAGTTTCCGCCTGCCGCTGGTAGCCAAGTACGACACCGAGATGGATACCCACGCCTACAGCCTCGGCGACGTGTCCGCGACCTTGCGCTGGCAGCCCTGGGCGGCGGTGCGCGGGCGGCCGGTCACCACGCTGTATACCACCATCGGCCTGCCGACCGGCGACAGTCCCTACAAGACCAACCTGGACAAGGACATCTCCACCGGCAACGGCTACTACAGCCTGGGCTTCGGCGCGAACATGTCCTATGTGATCGACCCGGTGGTCCTCTACGGCTCGCTCGGCTACACCTGGAACCTGCCGGTGGACGACGTGCACCAGACCCTGGCCGACAACTCCCAGCTGGAGAAGGTCTCGCCCGGCAACACGATCAACTTCAACATGGGCATGGCCTACGCGCTGTCCTACGACGTCTCGCTGGCGACTTCGTACCAGATGGCCTACACGCTGAAGAACCGCTACCACACCACTGCCGGTACGTTCGAGTCGTCCGAACAGACCAGTAGCATCATGAACTTCTCGCTCGGCTTGCGGACGTCACCGGACTACATCGTCAACGTCAACGCCGGTTTCGGCCTCACGGAAGACTCGCCGGATGTACTGCTGGGGTTATCCGTACCCCTCGATATCAAAGGGCTGAAGGCCCAGTAACCCGCGAGCGAGGCCTGTTATGAAGATGCGCATTGCGCCGCTCTGGCTGGCGCTGGCAGGGGTGTGCCTGGCCTGGATTCCGCCGGCCGGCGCGCAGATGGCCAACGACCTGACCATCGGCAACCCGAAAGCCATGGCCCTCGGCAACGCCGTGACCGCCGACGAGACCGGCATCGATTCGGTGCACTACAACCCGGCGGCGCTGACCAGGATGAAGGGCCGCCAGGCGACCGTGAAGCTGCTCACCGGGGTGATGGACATCCGCGCCGGCTTCAAGGCGCCGCCGAACTACGGCGAAGGCACCTTCGGCCTGCGCGACGACCCGGTCGCCAACAGCCACAGCCGGACCCTGACCCCGACCATGTACCTGCCCGGCCTCGGCGGCATGACCGACGTGCCGTTGCTGGTGGCGCCGCTGGCCGGGATCTCGATCAACCCGCCGGGCTCCAAGTTCACCTTCGCCACCAACGTCTACACCCCGCAAGCGCTGGGCTACAGCCGCGATTCCGATAGCGATCCGGCGCGCTACCAGGGACGCGAGGTGTCGTTGCAGCGGCTCACCTACTTCTCGCCGACCCTGGCCTACCAGGTCAACGACGAGCTGTCGGTCGGCCTGTCGGTGGGTTTTTCCCACCAGGCAGTAGCGTTGAACGAGGATTTCCGGGCGCCGAACCAGTTGCTCGGGCTGTTGCAGCAGACCAAGGAGATCGGTTGCCTGCCGGGAATGCAGGAGATCCTCGAGGTGTTCTTCAACGTCTGCGGCGGCAACATCGGTCCGTTCCAGAACCTGGCCAATATCGACCTGGACATGCAGCAGTCGCTTTCGCCCAGCTTCAACCTCGGCGTGCTCTGGGAGCCCACCGACTGGTTCGCCTGGGGCGCGACCTACCAGAGCGAGTCGCGGATGAGGCTCAAGGGCAAGTACCGGGTCGACTACGGCCAGGGCTGGCAGGGTTTCTGGACCGGGGTGCACAAGTCGCTCGGCGGTGCGATCCTCGGCCAGATGTTCCCCTACGGGAACGTCGACGAAGAGCATGGCAACGCCACGATGAACATGGTCTATCCGGATGCCTTCTCCACCGGCGTGAAGCTGCGCCCGTTCAAGAAGTGGCAATTCAACTTCGACCTGAAATGGAACGGCTACAGCGACTGGAACGAGTTCAAGATCGAGTTCGACCGCGAGCTCGACCTGTTGCGCATCGCCAAGTACCTCGACTCGAAGGACGCCACCAGCCACAGCATCACCCTCGACCGCGGCTACCGCGATACCTGGAGCTGGGCCATGGGCGTGCAGTACGACGTCAACGACCGTTTGCAGCTGCGCGCCGGCTACGAATACCGGCCTTCGGCGATCCCCAAGGGCCAGGCGGACATCCTGGTGCCGATCGGCGATGCCAATCTCTACGGCCTGGGGCTGGGCTACCAGTGGGACAAGGACACGGTGATCGATGTCGGTTTCAACTACTTCGTCACCAAGCAGAGCGTCAAGGCCGATACCAGCTGCAACCTGAACTGCACCGGGCTCGACAACCTGGTGTACAACCCCTACGCGGGACTGGACGTGGACACCACGGTGAAGGCCTATATTTTCGCCATGACCTACCGTACGACCTTCTGAGGGCTGGAGCATGATGCGCGCATCCATCGTACTTTGCGTCTTCTCCCTGGCGCTGCCGGCATCTTCGCCGGGCTGGGCCTCCGGCGGGCGCTACCTGACCTGGGTGGACGACAATGGCGGGGTGCACAACACCTTCGTCGACGGCCAGTTCGACCGCCAGCAGCGCCAGGCGCGGCAGCGCATCGGCCAGAGCGACCAGGCGCGGGTGCTGAACAAGGCGGACAACGCCACGCAGTGGCCGGGGAACAGCAGCGGAGGGGAGAGCAAGCGTCGCTACTACACCTGGATCGATGCCAACGGCAACGTGCAGAACAGCTTCTATGCCGGCGCCCAGGTCGCCGGCCAGCGCGCCGACTACGTCCTGCCCAACGGCGAGCACTCCGTCGAATACATCGATGCCGAGGCCTTCGAGGGCAAGGGTTTCGTTCGCAGCGAGAACGGCAGTCCCTACTACACCTGGGTGGACGAGAAGGGCCGCATGCACAACTCGCAGATCCCGCCCGAGGAGCGCGCGGCGCGCTTCAAGCGGGAGGCCGCGCCTTCGTCGCAGATCGCCTTCACCGAGGGCCGGCAGATCGAGTTCAAGCAGCGTCCGGCGGCGTTGCCCGGCCTGGATGGCGCCGGCCAGCAGAGCGATGCGCTGAAGGCTTTGCTCAAGGGCACCGAGATGACCATCGACGATCTCTACCAGGACCTGCAACGGCGCTGCTGCGAGCAGATCGCCGAGAGCGACTTCACCGAACTGGATGCCGACGAACCGCGCTACGAGGAGTTGAACCGCTTCTCGCCGAGCTTCGACTTTCCCATGGGCAGGAGCTTCTACGCGGCGATCCGGCTGCCGCGCTCCCAGGGGGTCTACGGCCTGCGCATCCGCAGTTTCGCCAATCGCCAGGTGGTCTACCCGTCGCTGCTGTTCCTCGACGAGCACAAGCGGCCAACCCGGCTGGTCAGCGACGCGGTGTACAAGCTGAACCCGGAAACCTGGTATCGCTACGCTTTCATCGAGGGTACGGTGCCGGTGCGGGCCAATCGCGGCGAGCGCTACGTGCTGCTGCTGACCACCGACGAGGACCGCTCGCTGCAAACCCTCGACAACAAGCCGTTCAAGCGTCCGCTACAGGGCCTGGCGGTGAACGAGGCGGGCATGCAGGTGCATGAGCACGCCCGGCAGGGCGGCTTCGAGCTGGCCGTGGTGCGTTGAAATCCGAGACATGAAAAAGCCCGGCCGGAGCCGGGCTTTTTCATACCGGAAGCACGTCAGCCCTGGTGCTGCTGGACGTGGCCGAACAACTGCTGGGAGAAGCGTACGCGCTCTTCCGCGGACTCTTCGATGCCTTTCGCCTTGAGTTCTTCCAGTCGCGCCTCGACGGCGTGGCAGCGGTGCACCAGGCCGCTGTCGTTGGCGATCTGGATGTTCAGGCCCGGGCGGGCGTTGAGTTCGAGGATCAGCGGGCCTTTCTCCTGGTCGAGAACCATGTCCACGCCGATGTAGCCGAGGCCCGACAACTCGTAGCAACCGGCCGCCAGCTTCATGAAGCCGTCCCAGTTCGGCAGTTGCACGCCGTCCACCGCGTTGGTGGTGTCCGGGTGCTTGGCGATCTTGTTGTTCAGCCAGGTGCCGCGCAGGGTGACGCCGGTGGCCAGGTCGACGCCCACGCCGATGGCGCCCTGGTGCAGGTTGGCCTTGCCGCCCGACTGCCGAGTCGGCAGGCGCAGCATGGCCATCACCGGGTAGCCCATCAGTACGATGATGCGGATGTCCGGCACACCTTCGTAGCTGATGCTCTTGAAGATCTGGTCGGGGGTCACCCGGTACTCGATCAGTACGCGGTCGCGATGGCCGCCGAGGGAGTAGAGGCCGGAGAGGATGCTCGAGATGTGGTGCTCGATCTCCTCGTGGCTGACGATCTTCCCCGACACGGTCTTGTAGCGGCCCTCGAAGCGGTCGGCGATCACCATGATGCCGTCGCCGCCGGCGCCCTGCGCCGGCTTGATGACGAAATCGTTGTGCTCGCCGATGATCTCGTTGAGCTTGTCGATGCCTTTCTCGGTCTCGATGATGCCGTACATCTCCGGCACGTGGATGCCGGCCTCGAGCGCGCGTTCCTTGGTGATGATCTTGTCGTCCACCACCGGATACAGGTGCCGCTTGTTGTACTTCAGGACGTAATCGGCATTGCGTCGGTTGATGCCCATCACGCCTTTCGCGGTCAGGTCTTTCCAGGTCTTCCAGATCGACATGGTTCAGTCCTTGAGCAGGGCCTTGAAGCGGAACAGCTCGGTCAGGCGGTAGCCGCGGTAGCGGCCCATGGCGAGCATGAAGGCGACCAGGATCAGCAGCACGGCCGGGAAGGTGAAGATGAAGTACACCAGTTCCGGGATGCGCATGAGGATGTGCGCCAGCGATGCCGCGAACAGGGTGCCGATGGCCACCTTCATCGCATGGCCGCCGCCGCGCTCTTCCCAGGTGATCGACAGGCGTTCGATGGTCATGGTCAGGATCACCATCGGGAACAGGGCGATCGACAGGCCGCTCTCGAAGCCGAGCTTGTGGCTGAACAGGCTGATCACCGCGATCATCACCACCACGAAGGTCAGCACCACCGAGAGGCGCGGCAGCATCTGCAGCTTCAGGTGCTCGAGATAGGAGCGCAGCGACAGGCCCAGGGCGGTGATCACGGTGAACAGGGCGATACCCCATTGCAGGCCGGTCTCGCGGAAGGCCAGGGCGATCAGAACCGGGGTGAAGGTGCCAAGGGTC
Source organism: Pseudomonas sp. HMSC076A11 (assembly GCF_001810205.1). NCBI lineage: Bacteria > Pseudomonadati > Pseudomonadota > Gammaproteobacteria > Pseudomonadales > Pseudomonadaceae > Pseudomonas > Pseudomonas sp. HMSC076A11. Next base: position 216,258 of record NZ_KV800315.1, read on the forward strand.
TGCAGGCCGATCAGGTTGCGCAGGATCAGGATCACCAGCACGCCGATCGGGATCATGATCATGATCTGGAAGGTCTGCTGGGTGGACAGCGGCAGGCCGTACAGGGAGTACTCGAGGAAGGCCGCCTCGGTGTTCTCGTCGGACAGCTTGGCCAGGCGGATGGCGTTCATCTCGCTGCTGTTCAGGCTGAAGCTGACCTGGGCCTTCTTGCCGCCGTCGATGGTCATCAGCGGCTCATCGCCAAGCCACCAGATCAGGCGATCGGAGGGCAGGCCCTGTTCGCCGGTGACCACGTTGAAATACAGCCAGTTCTCGCCGTTGAAGCTGCGCAGCCACAGTTCCGGGCTCTGTTGCAGGTCGGCGACCAGACGGATGGTGTGGACCCGCTCCATCGGCACGTGGGCGATGGACAGCAGGGTCTCGACGATATGCGCTTTCTTTTCCAGGCTGGTGTCGCCGGCCATCAGCAGCTTGACGTTGTCGTCGTTGCCGTTGTTGGCGCGCTTGATGGCTTCGCTGACGAAGGTCTCGACGTCGGCCGAGTGCTGGCGAATGGGGGCCAGCAGGGCTTCTGCGGCGATCTTCTCCGGGCCTTCCAGGGGCAGGCTGTCGCGGAAGATCGGGCCTTTCTCCTTGGTCTTCTCGCCGGTGTAGCGCTTGGTCAGCACCAGGCGGTAGTACAGGGTCTGCTTGCCGTTGGCGCGGCGGGCGGACCAGGTCACCTTGCGATTGCCGTCGGCGCGATTGATGCTGACGCCGTAATTGTTGGAGACGAAGCTTTCGTTGAGGCTGACGTAGTCCTGGCTCAACGGCGGAACGAACATCTGCACCTTGACCGGGGTTTTCGGCGTGGCGACGAAGTCGACCTTGGCATCGATGTTCCAGAGGTCATCGGTTTCGGCTTCGGTAACGGGAATACCCTGGACGAAAATCTGATAGGCGGTGATCGCCACACCCAGGGTCAGCAGGATGGCGATCAGGACTTTCAGATGCAGGTTGAGAGAGCGCATGTCGTTTACTCAGCAGGTTTTGCATCAGGTTTGCAGCCGGGTTTCCCGGCCGAGTATTTCAAACTCGGATCGACCAGTGCGTCGAATTTCTTCAAGGCCTCCGAGCCGATCAAAAGCGGGTATTGGAATGCACTTCGGTCGGTCAGGTTCACTTCGATGGTGCGAATCGCCTTGCCCATGCAGACCTGCAGCTCGATCACCGGACGGGCGGTATAGGCCTTGCCCTCGTCGGGGTTGAAGTCGCCGTGGCGGCGCTTGATCTTGCTGATCCGCGCCAGGGGCTTCTCGATCGGGGTGTCGTCGGCGTTGTCGGTGGCCAGGTAGAAGCGCACCCAGGTTTCGCCGTCGCGCTTGAAACGCTTGATGTCGCGGGCGCTGAGGGAGGCGGTCTTGGCGCCGGTGTCGAGCTTGGCGGCCAGCTGGATGTCCGGGTCGTTGATGCGCGCGTATTCGTTCAGGCCGTAGACCGTCTTTTCGGCGGCTACGCTCAGGCCTGGTACGGCGATGAATAGGCAGAGCAGGGGAGCTAAGGGCTTGAGTTTCATAAGTCCTGGTTGGTGTCGCGTTCGGCGGGTCGATCTTGCGATCGCTGTCCAGTCCGTGACGGAAAACCCTGCGTCATCGACCTGCGCTCGGCAGGCCGGGCATGCCGGGCGCCCCGCCAGGCGCATGCGGGCCGCATTCTATCACGCGGTTTTTCGGCAGCGACAGCCGCTTATACCACTTGGTCGGGGTTTTGCCCCTGGGATGAAACGAAATTCCATCCAGGGGCTCGAAGCGTTACCGGAAGCGGGCAAGAGACCTTGGCGGTGCCGAGCCGCTGGCCCCGGAGCGGTTATTTGAAGCGCCGTTCCACGCCTTTTTCGACGAGAATCTTTGCGGAAATCTCCTCTACCGAGAAATGCGTGGAGTTGATATAGGCGATGTTTTCGCGGCGGAACAGGCTTTCGACCTCGCGTACCTCGAATTCGCACTGGGCGAAGCTGGCGTAGCGACTGTTGGGCTTGCGCTCGTTGCGGATCGCGGTGAGGCGATCGGGGTCGATGGTCAGGCCGAACAGCTTGTGCTTGTACTGCTTGAGGGCGTTCGGCAGTTGCAGGCGCTCCATGTCCTCTTCCGTCAACGGATAGTTGGCGGCGCGGATGCCATACTGCAGGGCCATGTACAGGCAGGTGGGCGTCTTGCCGCAGCGCGAGACGCCGACCAGGATCAGGTCGGCCTTGTCATAGTAGTGGGTGCGGGCGCCGTCGTCGTTGTCGAGGGCGAAGTTCACCGCCTCGATGCGATCCATGTAGTTGGAGTTGTGGCCGATGGAGTGGGACTTGCCGACCGAATAGGACGAGTCGGCCGAAAGCTCCTGTTCCAGAGGCGAAAGAAAGGTGGCGAAGATATCGATCATGAAACCGTTGGATTGCGCCAGGACCGCCCGGATGTCGCGGTTCACGATGGTATCGAAGATGATCGGGCGGGCCCCGTCCGACTCGGCAGCATTATTGATTTGCTGTACCATGGCGCGCGCTTTTTCTTCGGTATCGATGTACGGTCTCGTCAGTTTGACGAAGCTGATGTTCTCGAACTGTGCCAGAAGGCTTTGGCCCAGGGTTTCGGCGGTGATACCGGTGCCGTCCGAGATGAAGAATGCGGTTCGTTTCATTTGCACCGAAAGCCTTAAGGTAGGAACGATTCTTGGCTATGATAGGCCGCGCGTTGTCAGAGGCCTTTCTGTCGCAGCATTGTCACTTATTTCTAAGGGCCAGGCCAGAATCCAGCGGAGCTGCTCCTGGCCCCGCTTGAGCTTTTCCAATTCAATAGTGGAGAGATCACCTTGGTAGAGTACGTAGTTTCCCTCGATAAGCTCGGCGTCCATGATGTAGAGCATGTGGGGGGCAAGAACGCATCCCTCGGCGAGATGATCAGCAACCTGGCCGGTGCCGGCGTTTCCGTACCCGGCGGATTTGCCACCACCGCCCAGGCCTACCGTGACTTCCTCGAGCAGAGTGGCCTCAACGACCGTATCCACGCGGCCCTGGACGCCCTGGACGTCGACGACGTCAACGCCCTGGCCAAGACCGGCGCGCAGATCCGCCAGTGGGTGATGGAAGCCGAGTTCCCGGCCCGTCTCGACAGCGAGATCCGCCAGGCCTTCGCCGCCCTGGCCAACGGCAACGACAACCTCGCCGTGGCAGTGCGTTCCTCCGCTACCGCCGAAGACCTTCCGGACGCCTCGTTCGCCGGCCAGCAGGAAACCTTCCTCAATATCCGCGGCGTGGACAATGTGATCCGCGCAGCAAAAGAGGTCTTCGCCTCCCTGTTCAACGACCGCGCCATCGCCTACCGCGTGCACCAGGGCTTCGATCACAAGCTGGTCGCCTTGTCCGCCGGCGTGCAGCGCATGGTCCGCTCGGAAACCGGCACCGCCGGGGTGATGTTCACCCTGGACACCGAATCCGGCTTCCGCGACGTGGTCTTCATCACCGGTGCCTACGGCCTGGGCGAGACCGTGGTCCAGGGCGCGGTGAACCCCGACGAGTTCTACGTCCACAAGCCGACCCTGGAAGCCGGGCGTCCGGCCATCCTGCGCCGCAACCTGGGTAGCAAGGCGATCAAGATGATCTACGGCGACGAAGCCAAGGCCGGTCGCTCGGTCAAGGTAGTGGACGTCGATCGCGCCGATCGCGCCCGCTTCGCCCTGAGCGACGCCGAGGTCACCGAGCTGGCCAAGCAGGCCATGATCATCGAGAAGCACTATGGCCGCCCGATGGACATCGAATGGGCCAAGGACGGTGACGACGGCAAGCTGTACATCGTCCAGGCACGCCCGGAAACCGTGAAGAGCCGCGCCAGCGCCACGGTCATGGAGCGCTACCTGCTGAAAGAGAAGGGGACCGTCCTGGTGGAAGGGCGTGCCATCGGCCAGCGCATCGGTGCCGGTCCGGTCAAAGTGATCAACGACGTGTCGGAAATGGACAAGGTCCAACCGGGTGACGTCCTGGTCTCCGACATGACCGACCCGGACTGGGAGCCAGTGATGAAGCGCGCCAGCGCCATCGTCACCAACCGCGGCGGGCGCACCTGCCACGCGGCGATCATCGCTCGCGAACTGGGCATCCCGGCGGTGGTCGGTTGCGGCAACGCCACCCAGATCCTGCAGGATGGCCAGGGGGTGACCGTTTCCTGTGCCGAAGGCGATACCGGCTTCATCTTCGAAGGCGAACTCGGTTTCGATGTGCGCAAGAACTCGGTCGACGCCATGCCCGACCTTCCGTTCAAGATCATGATGAACGTCGGCAATCCCGATCGCGCTTTCGATTTCGCCCAGTTGCCGAACGAAGGCGTGGGCCTGGCCCGCCTCGAATTCATCATCAACCGCATGATCGGCGTGCATCCCAAGGCGTTGCTGAACTTCGCCGGCCTGCCGGCGGACATCAAGGAAAGCGTGGAGAAGCGCATCGCCGGCTATCCCGATCCGGTCGGCTTCTACGTCGAGAAGCTGGTGGAGGGCATCAGCACCCTGGCCGCGGCGTTCTGGCCGAAGAAGGTCATCGTGCGCCTGTCCGACTTCAAGTCCAATGAGTACGCCAACCTGATCGGCGGCAAGCTCTACGAGCCGGAAGAAGAGAACCCGATGCTCGGCTTCCGTGGCGCCTCGCGCTACATCAGCGAGTCGTTCCGCGACTGCTTCGAGCTGGAGTGCCGTGCGCTGAAGAAGGTCCGCAACGAAATGGGCCTGACCAACGTCGAGATCATGGTGCCCTTCGTGCGCACCCTGGGCGAGGCGAGCCAGGTGGTCGAGCTGCTGGCCGGGAACGGCCTGAAGCGCGGCGAGAACGGCCTTAAGGTCATCATGATGTGCGAACTGCCGTCGAACGCCCTGCTGGCCGACGAGTTCCTCGAGTTCTTCGATGGCTTCTCCATCGGTTCCAACGACCTGACCCAGCTGACCCTGGGCCTGGATCGCGATTCCGGCATCGTTGCCCACCTGTTCGACGAGCGCAATCCGGCGGTGAAGAAGCTGCTGGCCAACGCCATCGCTGCCTGCAACAAGGCCGGCAAGTACATCGGCATCTGCGGCCAGGGTCCGTCGGACCACCCGGACCTGGCCCGCTGGCTGATGGAGCAGGGCATCGAGAGCGTCTCGCTGAACCCCGACTCGGTGCTGGATACCTGGTTCTTCCTTGCCGAGGGGCAAGACCAGGCCTGATCGGTCCTCGCTGTATCCGGAAAGGGCGGGTAACACCGCCCTTTTTCGTGCCTCCTGTACAAGACAAGCATGCAAAGCAGTAGTCGCCTCTTTCCTGTCGCCCTGGTCAGCGCCGAGTTACGCGCCGACCTTACCGAAGACATCTATCGCCTGAAGCCCGGCAACAGCCCCGATGCCAGCGTCGAGCTGGTCGTAACCCGGCTTGGACAGCAGGCCGCCGGCGAGCGGCGCGGACCGCCTGTGATCCTCCTGCACGGGAGTTTTTCCAACCGCCGCTTCTGGTACTCGCCGCGTGCGCTCGGACTAGGTCCTTACCTGGCGCGGGCGGGGTTCGATGTCTGGCTGCCGGAAATGCGCGGCCATGGCCTGTCGATTCGCAACGATGGTTACCGGGACAACCGGGTCGCCGACTACGCGCGCTACGACCTGCCGGCGCTGGCCTCCTTCATCCACGAGCAGTGCGGGCAGCCGGCGCACTGGATTGGCCACTCCCTCGGTGGGGTGGTGCTGGCGGCGGGACTGGGCGGGGGTTACCTGGACCAGGCGCGGATCGCTTCCGTGGCGTTGTTCGGTAGCCAGGTCAGCACCGCGCACTGGCTGTTCAGGTTGCCCATGGCAGGCATCCTCGCGCGCCTGCTGCTGCGCCGCGTCGATGCGCTGTCCGGAAGCCGTTGGCGGCAGGGGCCGGAAGACGAGCCGGTCGGCCTGGCGCTGGAGGTCCTGCGTTGGCATGGGCTGTTCGGCCGCTTCGGCGAGCCGGGCAACGACTGGTGGAAGGGGCTCGCTGCAGTCGACGTACCGCTATTGGCGGTCGCCGGGGCTGGGGACCGGCAGGACCCGTCCTGGGCCTGTCGCAAGTTGTTCGAGCAGTTCGCCTCGTCCGAGCGCGAATACCTGTTGCTCGGACGCGAGGCTGGCTACGCCGAGGACTACGGGCATATCGAGATGCTGATCGGCAAGGCGGCCCAGCTAGAGGTCTGGCCCTTGGTGGAGCGCTGGCTGCGCCAGCGATCGCCGGCGGGCGACGAATCCGCGTGGAGCGAGGCGCTAGACGTATCGGAAGCCGGAATCAGCGGCTAACATGTGACGCAAATGGCGGCTCCGGTCACGCCGGCGCCGCCGGGGCGGGCGGCCGATGATCCTCCGGAGCTGCCCGAGCCGATCCCTTCACCCACAGGAGCTTCCCATGCATTACGTCACTCCCGATCTGTGCGATGCCTATCCTGAGCTGGTCCAGGTCGTCGAACCCATGTTCAGCAACTTCGGCGGCCGCGACTCCTTCGGCGGCGAGATCGTCACCATCAAGTGCTTCGAAGACAACTCGTTGGTCAAGGAGCAGGTCGACAAGGACGGCAAGGGCAAGGTCCTGGTCGTCGATGGCGGTGGTTCGCTGCGCCGCGCCCTGCTGGGCGACATGCTGGCCGAGAAAGCGGCGAAGAACGGCTGGGAAGGGATCGTCGTATATGGCTGCATCCGTGACGTCGACGTGATCGCCCAGACCGACCTCGGCGTCCAGGCCCTGGCCAGTCATCCGCTGAAGACCGACAAGCGCGGCATCGGCGATCTGAACGTCGCCGTGACCTTCGGCGGCGTCACCTTCCGCCCCGGCGAGTTCGTGTATGCCGACAACAACGGCATCATCGTTTCTCCGCAGGCCTTGAAGATGCCCGAATAGGGCTTTTTAACAGCCGTTCCGGCCCCGGTGACGCAGGCAGCGTCCCGGGGCTTTTTGCTGGAATGAACCCGAGGCGCGCATATGGGTCTCAGGACTGGCTTTAAGGTTATGCCGCAAGTCCATGAATTGACTGGTACCGGACTTGTGTTTTTACTGTCGAAATGGTCGTTTTACCAAGGGAAGCGCAATGCAAGCGTACGAGTCGGGTGACGAGCGCGGCTTGATCTATGGCTACGTCCTCAACGGGCGCGGCGGCGGACGCCGTGTCGGACGCAACCAGATAGCGGTGCTCGACCTGCTGCCGGAGGAGAGCCTTTGGCTGCACTGGGACCGCGGCGTACCGGAAGCGCAGGCCTGGCTGCGGGATTCCGCGGGGCTCAGCGAGTTCGCCTGCGATCTGCTGCTGGAGGAGGCGACTCGCCCCCGTTTGCTCGATCTCGGGGCCGAAAGCCTGCTGGTGTTCCTCCGTGGAGTGAACCTGAATCCGGGCGCGGAGCCGGAAGACATGGTTTCGCTGCGGGTATTCGCCGACGCGCGCCGGGTGATCTCGCTGCGCCTGCGGCCGCTGAAGGCGGTGGCCGATCTGCTCGAGGACCTGGAGGCGGGGAAAGGGCCGAAGACGGCATCCGAGGTCGTGTACTACCTCGCGCACTACCTGACCGATCGCGTCGACACGCTGATCAGCGGGATAGCCGACCAGCTCGATGCTGTCGAGGAGCTGGTCGAGGCGGACGAGCGCGCCAGTCCCGACCAGCACCAGTTGCGTACCCTGCGCCGCCGGTCGGCGGGGTTGCGGCGCTACCTGGCGCCGCAGCGGGACATCTACTCGCAACTGGCGCGCTACAAGCTGTCCTGGTTCGTCGAGGACGACGCCGATTACTGGAACGAGCTGAACAACCGGCTGACGCGGAATCTCGAAGAGCTCGAGTTGATACGGGAGCGCATCAGCGTCCTGCAGGAAGCCGAGTCGCGGCGAATCACCGAACGGATGAACCGCACCATGTATCTCCTTGGTATAATCACCGGCTTTTTCCTGCCGATGAGCTTCGTCACCGGCCTGCTGGGAATCAATGTCGGCGGCATTCCGGGGGCGGATGCACCGCATGGGTTCTGGCTGGCCTGCCTGCTGATCGGCGGGGTCGCCACCTTCCAGTGGTGGGTATTTCGTCGGCTGCGCTGGCTCTGACGTGACCTGGGGTGAGGAGAGGGCGTCACTCCCTCGTATAGACATGAGGTGTGCATGCACGATCCGTTCGAAGAGTCCCTGCGGGACCTGCTCAAGGCTTCGGCTCCCCAGCCGGACGACGACGCGCGTCTGGGACGGGTGCTGAAGACGGCCAATCGCCAGGTTGGCGCCGGTGACCTGTTCAGCCTCATGGGGCACTGGCTGCAGGCGCTGATGATCGGCATCAATAACGGTTCGCCGCATCTGGCGCCGGTTTCCCGTATTTCCGCGAAAAACGCATCTTCTGCTGACAAGGCTGAGTGAACATGCAATTCGATATCTGGACCCAGAGCTTGCTGACCGCGATGAACACCCTGTGGGGCAAGCTGGCAGGCTTCATTCCCAACCTGCTCGGCGCCCTGGTGGTCGTTCTGCTCGGCTTCGTCATCGCCAAGCTGCTCGATGCGCTGCTTTCCAAGCTGCTGGCCAAGCTGGGCCTGGACCGGCTGATGGGTGGCACCGGCCTGACCAAGCTGCTGGCCCGGGTCGGCATCCAGGTTCCGGTCTCGACGCTGGTCGGCAAGATCGTCTACTGGTTCGTACTGCTCGTCTTCCTCGTATCCGCCGCCGAGTCGCTCGGCCTGCAGCGGGTATCCGCCACGCTGGACGTCCTCGCCCTGTACCTGCCCAAGGTGTTCGGCGCGGCCCTGGTGCTGATCGTCGGCGTGCTCCTGGCGCAACTGGTGAACAGCGTCGTGCGCGGCGCGGCGGACGGCGTCGGCCTCGAATACGCGAACGGCCTGGGGCGGATCGCCCAGTGGCTGGTCATCATCATCAGCATCTCGGTGGCGGTGGGGCAACTCGAGGTCAAGACCGACCTGCTCAACTACATCATCGCCATCGTCCTGATCACCGTCGGCCTGGCCGCTGCGCTGGCCCTGGGCCTGGGCAGCCGCGAGGTCGCCGGGCAGATCATTGCAGGAATCTACGTCCGCGAGCTGTATCAGGTCGGACAACAGGTGAAAGTGGGTGACGTTGAAGGCACTATTGAAGAGATAGGTACGGTCAAGACCATCCTGCTGACGGAAGAGGGAGAGCTTGTGTCGCTGGCCAACCGTCTACTGCTCGATCAGCGAGTTACCAGCCGCTGATCCGGGAGAGATAATGGACGTGGCTGCTCTGCAGGGCGGCCCGGCTTACGATATGACTGGCCTGATCTCACTTGAATAAGCCTCACCCCCTGTCACAGCGGTATGACCCCCGCCAGCTTTCCGATGAAGAGCTGGTCGAGCGTGCGCACTCGGAGCTGTTCCACGTGACGCGCGCCTATGAAGAATTGATGCGGCGTTACCAGCGCACGCTGTTCAACGTCTGTGCCCGCTACCTGGGCAACGACCGCGACGCGGACGACGTGTGCCAGGAGGTGATGCTGAAAGTTTTGTACGGGTTGAAGAACTTTGAGGGCAAGTCGAAGTTCAAAACGTGGCTATATAGCATCACGTACAACGAGTGCATCACGCAGTACCGCAAGGAGCGCCGCAAGCGCCGATTGATGGATGCGCTCAGCCTCGACCCGCTGGAGGAGGCTTCCGAGGAGAAGTCGCCGAAGGTTGAGGAGCGGGGCGGATTGGATCGTTGGCTCGTCCATGTCAATCCGATAGATCGGGAGATTCTGGTTCTTCGCTTCGTCGCGGAACTGGAGTTTCAGGAGATAGCGGATATCATGCACATGGGTCTGAGTGCGACGAAAATGCGCTACAAGCGGGCACTGGACCGCCTGCGCGAAAAGTTTTCAGATGCGACCGAAACATAGTTGGGTAAATATTGTCTCTCTATGCGGGAAGTTCTGATAAACTTGCCACCCAAGTTGTGCGGCTGATTGTTGGACAACTAACTGACCATCAAGATGGGGATTTAACGGATGAAACTGAAGAACACCTTAGGCGTTGTCATCGGCTCGCTGGTTGCCGCTTCGGCAATGAACGCCTTTGCCCAGGGCCAGAACTCGGTAGAGATCGAAGCCTTCGGCAAGCGCTACTTCACCGACAGCGTTCGCAACATGAAGAACGCGGACCTGTACGGCGGCTCGATCGGTTACTTCCTGACCGACGACGTCGAGCTGGCGCTGTCCTACGGTGAGTACCATGACGTTCGTGGCACCTACGAAACCGGCAACAAGAAGGTCCACGGCAACCTGACCTCCCTGGACGCCATCTACCACTTCGGTACCCCGGGCGTAGGTCTGCGTCCGTACGTGTCGGCTGGTCTGGCTCACCAGAACATCACCAACATCAACAGCGACAGCCAAGGCCGTCAGCAGATGACCATGGCCAACATCGGCGCTGGTCTGAAGTACTACTTCACCGAGAACTTCTTCGCCAAGGCCAGCCTCGACGGCCAGTATGGTCTGGAGAAGCGTGACAACGGTCACCAGGGCGAGTGGATGGCTGGCCTGGGCGTCGGCTTCAACTTCGGTGGTTCGAAAGCCGCTCCGGCTCCGGAACCGGTTGCCGACGTTTGCTCCGACTCCGACAACGACGGCGTTTGCGACAACGTCGACAAGTGCCCGGATACCCCGGCCAACGTCACCGTTGACGCCAACGGCTGCCCGGCTGTCGCCGAAGTCGTACGCGTACAGCTGGACGTGAAGTTCGACTTCGACAAGTCCAAGGTCAAAGAGAACAGCTACGCTGACATCAAGAACCTGGCTGACTTCATGAAGCAGTACCCGTCCACTTCCACCACCGTTGAAGGTCACACCGACTCCGTCGGCACCGACGCTTACAACCAGAAGCTGTCCGAGCGTCGTGCCAACGCCGTTCGTGACGTACTGGTCAACGAGTACGGTGTAGAAGGTGGTCGCGTGAACGCTGTTGGTTACGGCGAGTCCCGCCCGGTTGCCGACAACGCCACCGCTGAAGGCCGCGCTATCAACCGTCGCGTTGAAGCCGAAGTAGAAGCTGAAGCCAAGTAATCGGCTGAGCCTCTAAGGAAAAACCCGGCTCAGGCCGGGTTTTTCTTTGCCTGGAAAAAGACCGCTCGTCAGGCGCTCAGGGAAATCGGTTGCGACACGATGTCGCGGGTTACTTCGCCGATCACCAGGATCGCCGGGCTTTTCAAGGCGAAACGTCCGGCGTCCCGCAGTAGCTCGCCGAGGTTGCTGCGGCATTCGCGCTGGTTGCCCAAGGTGGCGTTCTCGATCATCGCCAGCGGCGTATCCTCGGCCATGCCTCCAGCCAGCAGCCCGGCCTGGATCTCCGCGAGTCGGGCGACGCCCATGTAGACCACCAGCGTGGTACCGCTGCGTGCCAGGGCTTCCCAGGCCAGGGGGCTGTCGTCCTGGGTATGCGCGGTCACCAGGGTCACGCCGCGGCTGATGCCGCGGTAGGTCAGCGGTATGCCGCAGGCAGTGGCGCCAGCCTGCCCGGCGGTGATGCCGTTCACTATCTCGCTGTCTATCCCGTGCCGGGCCAGCCATTCGGCTTCTTCGCCGGCGCGGCCGAAGATGCATGGGTCGCCGCCTTTCAGGCGCACCACGCTGCGTCCCTGGCGGGCATGCCGCAGCATCAGGCGCTGGATGAAGTCCTGCGGTGTGGAGCGGCAGCCGCCGCGTTTGCCGACCCGGACCAGCCGGGCGGACGGACAGTGCTCCAGTATGCTCGGGTTGACCAGATCGTCGACCATCACCACATCCGCGTCCTGCAGGGCGCGAACTGCCTTCAGGGTCAACAGTTCCGGATCGCCGGGACCCGCACCCACCAGCCAGACCTTACCGCTCATCGTCGTTCTCCTCAGGCATTCGCCGCCATGGGCCGGGGGGCCGCCAGCAGTCTCTTGATTTCCGGTACGCAGGAGCCGCAGCCGGTGCCGCAGCCGAACTCGCGCTTCAATCCGTCCAGGTCCAATCCGCGGGCGATGCCGCCGAGCACCGTTTGCTGGCTGACGTTCTGGCAACTGCACAGGGTCTTGCCGCCCGCACCCTGGCTGGGGCGTCCCGGTGCCGCGCCGAGTGGCGCGAGCAGCCAGCGGCGTAGCTCGCTATCGGCCCGGCCGGTAAGCCAGAGTTCTTTCAACCAGTCGCGGGCGAGGGTTTCGCCGGCGAGCCGGACGGCGACGATGCGCCCGTCTTCGAGGCGCACGCGCTTGCCGATGGCGCGCCGTGGGTCGTCGTAGGCGAGGATCGGCCCGTCGAGCAATTCGAGTTGGCGATCTATCCGCTCCAGCAGGTCTGCGCCAGGTGCCTCATGGTGTGCGGCGCTGACCAGCAGGGCGGGGCGCTCGCGTCCGGCGAGACTGAAGCTGGCGTGGTCGAAGACTTCGCACAGCGCACGGAGGGCCTCGAAACGCGCCTGGATATCGGTTTCCACCAGCGCGAACAGGCGCCAGGGCAGTTCGACGGATTCGACCTGAACCCCGGCGTGCTTGAGTTCGGGTTGTTTCGACAGGGGGTCGAACGCCGGCAGGGTCAGGACATTGCAGCCCAGGCCCTTGAGGAAGCGATCGCCCCAGTGCATCGGCAGGAAGGCCTGGCCGGGGCGCACCGAGTCGTCTGCACTCACTGGCAGGATCAGGGCGCCACGCCGGCTCTTCAGGCGCACGAGCTGCCCGTCCTGCAGTTGGCGGCGGCGCAGTTCCTCGGGATGCAGGTGCACCAGGGCCTCCTCTTCATGGCCGAACAGGCGTGCGCAGGTGCCGGTCCGGCTCATGCCGTGCCACTGGTCGCGCAAGCGTCCGGTATTGAGGGTCAGCGGGTAGCGCGCGTCACGTTTTTCCTGGGCGGCGCGGTAGGGTTCGGCGACCAGTTGCGCGCGTCCCGAGGCGGTAGGGAAGCGGCCGTCTGCATAGAGCCGTGCGGTGCCTTGCTCCGCGCCAGTGGGAAATGGCCATTGCTGCGGCCCCAGGCGGTCGAGCAGTGCGTAGCTGAGGCCGGAAAGATCGAGGTCGCGGCCGGCGGTAAGCAGCTTGTATTCGTCGAACAGGCTGCGGCTGTCGGCAAAGGCGAACAGGCCGGGTTTAGCAGGACGCAGGTGCCCTTCCAGGCGGCGCGCGAAGTCGCAGACGATGTTCCAGTCCTGGCGCGCTTCACCGGGGGGCGGAACGGCCCGACGGACATGACTGATCCGCCGTTCCGAATTGGTCACGGAGCCTTCCTTTTCTCCCCAGGATGCGGCTGGAAGCAAAAGGTCGGCGTATTGGCAGGTTTCCGTGCCGGCGAAGGCTTCCTGGACCACCACGAAGGGACAGCGGGCAAGGGCCTCGTGGATCTTGCGCTGGTCCGGCAGCGATTGCGCGGGGTTGGTACAGGCGATCCAGAGCGCCTTGATCCGGCCGTCGTGGACCGCATCGAACAGCTCGATGGCGCTGAGACCGGGGGACGTGGGCAACTGTTCCACACCCCAGTAGTGCGCCACCTCGGCGCGATGGCCGGGATCGGCGGCTTCGCGGTGGCCGGGCAGCAGGTTGGCCAGGCTGCCGGTCTCGCGACCGCCCATGGCGTTCGGCTGGCCGGTGAGGGAAAACGGCCCGCATCCGGCGCGGCCGATCTTGCCGGTAGCCAGGTGCAGGTTGATCAGCGCGCTGTTCTTGGCGCTGCCGGCGCTGGACTGGTTGAGCCCCATGCACCAGAGCGAAAGGAAGCGCGGCGAACGGCCGATCCATTCGGCGCAGCGCTGCAGGTCGGCGCGGTCGATGCCGCAGATGTCGGCGACGGTGCCCGGGGTGTAGTCGCGCACCAGTTCCTTCAGGTCGGCGAAACCCTCGGTATGCTCGGCGATGAACGAACGGTCGATCCAGTCCTCCCAGAGCAGGATATGCAGGATGCCGTGGAACAGTGCGACGTCGGTACCGGGAAGCAGCGCCAGGTGCAGGTCGGCCAGCTCGCAGGTGTCGGTGCGCCGCGGGTCGATCACCATGATGCGCATCTCCGGCCGAGCGGCCTTGGCGGCTTCCAGGCGACGGAACAGGACCGGGTGGGCGAAGGCCATGTTGCTGCCGGCGATCAGCACGCAATCGGCGCAGTCGAGGTCTTCGTAGCTGCACGGTGGTGCGTCGGCGCCCAGGCTGCGCTTGTAGCCGACCACCGCCGAGGACATGCACAGGCGCGAATTGCTGTCGATGTTGTTGGTGCCGACCAGGGCCCGCGCCAGCTTGTTGAAGGCGTAGTAGTCCTCGGTCAGCAACTGGCCGGATATATAGAAGGCCACGCTGTCCGGCCCGTGTTCGCGAATGGTCTCGGCGAAACGCCCGGCGGCATGTTCCAGGGCACTCTCCCAGTCGCTGCGAGCCCGCGCCAGTTGCTTGCCTAGGCGCAGTTGGGGGTACAGCGCGCGGGCCTGGAGGTCGCCGGTCAGGTGCAGGCTGGCGCCTTTGCTGCACAGTCTGCCGAAGTTGGCCGGGTGCCGCGGATCGCCTTGCACGCCGAGGATGCGTTCGCCGTCGTGTTCGATCAGGACGCCACAACCCACGCCGCAGTAGCAGCAGGTCGAAGCGGTGGTGCGCAGCGGGGAATCTGTCGACATGCTCGGCTCCTGTTATCGGCGAGAGATCAGGCGCACAGCGCCACGCTGTCCAGGCCGAGCAGCACCCGCCCGTTCTCCACCCGCACCGGGTGGCGATGGGCGCAGCCCTGGTCCGGGGCCACGGCTTCGCCGCTCTCCAGTTCGATCTGCCAGTTGTGCAACGGACAGGCCACTCGCTTGCCGTAGATCAGGCCCTGGGACAGCGGGCCGCCCTTGTGCGGGCAGCGGTCATTGAGGGCGAAGACCTGGTCGTCGGCGGCGCGGAAGATGGCGATGTCGCCTTTCGGGCCGGCGACCACGCGCGAGCCCAGCGGGTTGATTTCATCGAGGGAGCAGATATCCAGCCAGTTCATCGGTTCACTCCGGTAGGGGGAGGGCCGCCGTGGGACGGCCCGGGCAAGGGATTCAGACGTTTTCCAGTTGCTTGAGCGGAATCCGTTCGAACTCCTTCTTCAATTGCGGCTGTTCGATGCGCTGCTTCCATGGGTCCTGCTCGAAGGACAGGGCGAATTGCAGGCGGTCGTTGAGCGCCTTGCGGTTTTCCGCGTCCTCGACCACCGCCTTGCGGATGTGCTCCATGCCGACCCGCTGCAGGTAATGCACCGTGCGCTCCAGGTAGAAGGCTTCCTCGCGGTAGAGCTGGAGGAAGGCGCCGTTGTATTCGCGCACCTCTTCGGCGGTCTTGAGCTTGACGAAGAACTCCGCGACCTCGGTCTTGATCCCGCCGTTGCCGCCGATGTACATCTCCCAGCCGGAGTCCACGCCGATGATGCCGACGTCCTTGATCCCGGCCTCGGCGCAATTGCGCGGGCAGCCGGAGACCGCCAGCTTGACCTTGTGCGGCGACCACATGTTGAACAGGTCGTGTTCCAGATCGATGCCCAGCTGCGTCGAGTTCTGCGTGCCGAAGCGGCAGAATTCGCTGCCGACACAGGTCTTCACGGTGCGGATGGATTTGCCGTAGGCATGTCCGGAGGGCATGTCGAGGTCTTTCCAGATGGCCGGCAGGTCGTCCTTCTTCACCCCCAGCAGGTCGATGCGCTGGCCGCCGGTGACCTTGACCATCGGCACCTGGTACTTGTCGGCGACGTCGGCGATGCGCCGCAACTCGGCGGCGTTGGTCACGCCGCCCCACATCCGCGGTACCACCGAGTAGGTGCCGTCCTTCTGGATGTTGGCGTGGGCGCGTTCGTTGATCAGGCGCGACTGCGGATCGTCCTTGGCTTCTCCCGGCCAGGTCGAGATCAGGTAGTAGTTCAGGGCCGGGCGGCAGGTGGCACAGCCGTTCGGGGTCTTCCAGTCCATGAAGCGCATGGCGGCGTCGAGACTGGTCAGCCGGTGTTCGCGAATGGCCTTGCGGATCTGCCCGTGGTTGAGGTCGCTGCAGCCGCAGATGGCCTTCTCGCTCTTCGGCTTGACGTCGGCGGCGCCGCCGACGGTGCTGATCAGGATCTGTTCCACCAATCCCGCGCAGGAGCCACAGGAGCTGGCGGCCTTGGTGTGTTTCTTGACTTCGTCGACGCTGAACAGGCCGTGTTCTTGTATGGCCTTGACGATGGTGCCCTTGCAGACGCCGTTGCAGCCGCATACTTCGGCCGTGTCGGGCATGCTCGCGGCGCTGTTCTGGCCCTGGTGGCCGACATCGCCGAGGGCGTTCTCGCCGAACATCAGGTGGTCGCGGATCTGCGCGACGTTGTGGTTCTCGCGGATCTGCCGGAAGTACCAGCCGCCGTCGGCGGTGTCGCCGTAGAGACAGGCGCCGACCAGTACATCGTCCTTGATTACCAGCTTCTTGTAGACGCCGCCGATGGGGTCGGAAAGAGTGATGGTCTCGCTGCCTTCGCCGCCGATGAAGTCGCCGGCGGAGAACAGGTCGATACCGGTCACCTTGAGCTTGGTCGAGGTCACCGAGCCCTGGTAGCGGGCGTAGCCGAGATGAGCCAGGTGGTTGGCGCAGACCTTGGCCTGCTCGAACAGCGGCGCAACCAGGCCGTAGGCGATGCCACGGTGGTTGGCGCATTCGCCGACCGCATAGATGCGTGGGTCGTAGGTCTGCAGGGTGTCGTTGACCAGGATGCCGCGATTGCAGGGGATGCCCGCGCTTTCGGCCAGCTCGGTATTGGGGCGGATGCCGGCGGCCATTACCACCAGGTCGGCGGGAATCACGTCGCCGTCGTTGAACTGCACGGCACAGACCCGGCCGCTGCCGTTGTCCATCAGTTCCTGGGTCTGGGTGTTCAGGCGGAAGCGGATGCCGCGGGCTTCCAGCGCGCCTTGCAGGAGTTTGCCGGCGGTGCGGTCCAGTTGGCGTTCCAGCAGCCAGTCGGAGAGGTGCACGACGGTCACGTCCATGCCGCGTTGCTTGAGGCCGTTGGCCGCCTCCAGGCCGAGCAGGCCGCCGCCGATCACCACCGCGTGGCTGTGGGTCCGGGCGCAGTCGATCATGGCCTGGGTGTCGGCGATGTCGCGGTAGCCGATCACGCCCTGCAGCCGATTGCCGGGTATCGGCAGGATGAAGGGGACCGAGCCGGTGGCCAGCAGCAGGCGGTCGTACTCGGCCTCGCTGCCGTCCGCGGCGACCACCCTGCGGCGGACCCGGTCGATCTGCACCACCTTGCGGTCGAGGAGGAGCTTGATGCCGTTTTTCGCATACCAGTTGAGGTCGTTGAGGACGATTTCCTCGAAGGTCTGCTCGCCGGCCAGCACCGGGGACAGCAGGATGCGGTTGTAGTTGGGATGGGGCTCGGCGCCGAACACCGTGATGTCGTAGAAGTCCGAGTTGAGCTTGAGCAGTTCTTCCAGGGTACGGACCCCGGCCATGCCGTTGCCGACCATCACCAGCTTGATCTTCTTCATGCGGAGTAGCTCCTGCATAAGGTTGGCGCAAACAAAAAAGGCGTCCCGCTGTTGCCAGCAGGACGCCTTTGTCCAGGTCCCGTTCGGTCGGGAAACGCCGCCTCGTCGTTGAGGCAGGCGCTTTGTTGTCGATTGTCGGGAGAACCCAAGCAGGCGCCGTGCCAACTTGCGCTATTGCCTATCTCCATGGCCTTGCAGGGATAACGCGGGGCCTCACCGCGGTCTTTCTGCCCCGTGCCGGGGCGTATCGCACCGGGCTGGTGCCTCTCAGCCCTTCAGCCAGACCAGGAGTAGCGCCAGGTTGGCGGCCAGGGACAGCAGGGCGATGGCGCGCCAGGTCTGCAGCGGTTCGCGCTCCAGCAATGGGCGGGTTGCCGCGGCCGGCAACGCTTCTCCCTGTTGCAGCGAGAGCAGCCATTCCTCGGCGGTCTCGAAGCGCTGTGCGGGGTCGCAGGCGACGGCGCGCAGCAGCAGGTCGTCGATCCAGGCCGGCAGGTCGGGGCGATAGCGGCTGGGCGGGACGGGGCGACCGAAGCGCGGGTGCTGGAAGGCTTCGATCTCGCCATAGGGATAGCGCCCGGTCAGCGCCTGGTAGAGGCAGACGCCGGTGGCGTAGAGATCCTGGCGCACCGAGGGCGAGGTGCCGGAGAAGCACTCCGGCGCCAGGTAGCTGGGCGTACCCGGTAGCAGATGGGGGTCTTCGCGCGACAATCCCGGACACCAGGCCAGGCCGAAATCCAGCAGGCGCAGCTCGCCGTCGCGGCCGAGGTGGAGATTTTCCGGCTTGAGGTCGCGGTGCAGCAGGTTGCGTCGATGCAACTGGCCAAGCCCGCGCAGCAGCTGGTTGGCCAGCCCCAGCCACTCCGGCAGCGACAGCGGGCCATGGTTGCGCAAGCGCTCGGCGAGAGTCTCTCCGGGGTGCTCGCGCATCAGGTAATACAGATGCTGGCGCTGCGCCAATCCGTGCAGCTCGGGGAAATGCCGGCCCTGGACGCGGCGCAGGAACCATTCCTCGAGCAGCAGGGCCTGGGTTGCCAGCGGATCGTCGGCACGTGCGGCGGGAAGGGTCTTCAGCAGCCAGGGTTGGCCCTGGCCATCCTCGACCCGGTAGAGCAGGGACTGGCGGGATTCGCCGAGTAACTGCCGGACCCGCCAGCCTTCGAAGAGCTGGCCGGGCTTCAGCGGCGGCGGCAGTGGCCAGTGGCCCAGTTGCGCGAGGGCGTCGCCGAGGCTGCCTGCGGGCACGCCTTCCACGCGTACCAGCAGGGCGCTGGCGTTGTCCTGGCTGCCTGCCAGGTGGGCGGCGCGAACCAGGGCCTCGGCGCTGCGCTGCGGCTCCTCGGCGTTGCGCAGGATGCTGCGGATGCCGCTGTCGCCCAGCGTCGCCCAGACGCCGTCGCTGACCAGTAGCCACTGGCTGCCGGGCTCCAGATCGCCTTCCAGATAGTCGACCACCAGATGCTGGTCCAGTCCCAGGGCGCGGGTCAGCACGTGTTGCATGTGCGGCTGTTCCCAGACGTGGTCGCTGGTCTGCCGGAGCAACTCGCCGTCGCGCCACAGGTAGGCCCGGCAATCGCCGACGTGGGCCAGGGTGTAGCGGGTGCCGCGCAGCACCAGGGCGGTGAGGGTGGTGAGCAGCGGCTGGCCGCCGCCGTTGGCCTGTAGCCAGCGGTTCTGCGCCAGCAGCAGGCGGTCCAGGGATTGCACGATGGCCCAGGTTTCCGGAGTCGCATAGTAATCCAGGGCCAGCGCTTGCAGGCTGCTGCGCGCCGCCAGGCCGCCATCGGCGCACTGGCTGACACCGTCGGCGATGGCCAGCAGGTGTCCCTTGCTGGCGGCCAGGGCCGGCGCCGGGGTGACCACCCGCAGCGCGTCCTGGTTTTCCGTGCGAGGCCCGCAGGCGCTGGCTTCGCCAATGCTCAGTCGCAACCCCACGCTCAGACCCGCGCGGCGGTGACCGCGGCCGAGCCCCAGGTGGTGCGCCAGCGCCGCTTCACCCCGTGGAGGCCGAACCAGGCCAGCACGCCGAGACTGGCGAACAGCCACAGGCCGAGCTGGTAGTCGCCGGTGCTTTGCTTGATCGCGCCGAGGCCGGCAGTCAGGCAGAAGCCGCCGATGCCGCCGGCCATGCCGATCAGCCCGGTCATCACGCCGATTTCCTTGTGGAAGCGCTGCGGTACCAGCTGGAACACCGCGCCATTACCGGCACCGAGACTGAGCATGGCGACCACGAACAGGCCGAGGGCGGCCATCGCGCTGGGCAAGTGGAAACCGACCGCGGCGATGCAGATGGCGGCCAGGGTGTACACCATCAGCAGGCTGCGGATGCCGCCGATGCGATCGGCGAGGGCGCCACCGAGCGGGCGCATCAGGCTGCCGGCGAAGACGCAGGCGGCGGTGTAGTAGCCGGCGGTCACCGGGTTCAGGTCGTACTGGTCGTGGAAATAGCCGGGCAGGGTGCTGGCCAGGCCGAGGAAGCCGCCGAAGGTGACGCTGTAGAAGAACATGAACCACCAGCTGTCGCGGTCGCCGAGGGCTTTCAGGTAATCGCCCATGGCCTTGGGCGCCGGCCGCTGCGGGGCGTTGCGCGCGACCATGGCGAACACCAGGAGGGTCAGGACGAGCGGCAGCAGGGCGAAGCCGAACACATTGTTCCAGCCGAACGCGGCGGCCAGGCCGGGGGCGAAGAGGGCGGCGAGCACGGTGCCGGAGTTGCCCGCGCCAGCGATGCCCATGGCCTTGCCCTGGTGTTGCGGCGGGTACCATTGCGATGCGAGCGGCAGGGCCACGGCGAAGGATGCCCCGGCGAAGCCGAGGAACAACCCCAGCAGCAGTGCCTGCGCATAGCTGTTCACGCCCAGCAGCCAGGCGGCCGCCAGGGCGGCGATGACGATGACCTGGGCGAGGATGCCGGCGCTCTTCGGCGACCAGCGATCGGCCAGCAGGCCGAGCAGGAAGCGCAGTACGGCGCCGGCGAGGATCGGCGTGGCGACCATCATCGCGCGCTGTTGGGTGCTCAGTTGCAGGTCGCCGGCAATCTGCACCCCCAGCGGGCCGAGCACGTACCAGACCATGAAGCTCAGGTCGAAATAGAGAAACGCCGCGAACAGGGTCGGCGCATGGCCGGCCTTCCAGAAGCTGTTGTTCATCGAACACCTCGTATCCAGCGGAATCGGGGCGGAACGGCCGCCCGGCGGAAGTTGCATCGCTACAAGGTGAGCGTCCGACAGCGGACCACCCACCCGCCCCGACGCTGGGGCGAAACGACGAAGACGCCACGGGCCTCTGCCGGGAAGGAGAGGCCGCGCGACGTCTTTGTCGGGGATGGGTAACCGCCGTTGGCTACCGTCAGGCAGGACGTAGCAAGCTCTTTGCCAAGTTGTCGAAAGCGCGGCGTAGAGCGGTTGCAGGGACAACCATGGCGTCGGGCGTGCACGCCGCGGTGGCAGGCGTCGGGGGCTTGCACAGGGCTGGGGCGGCGCGTCCGTGTGCCGTCGGCGGTTCAGCGATGGGCGGTGTTCAGGTGGTAGATGGTCACGCGGCTGCCTTCGCCGCTGTCGCCGGCGTTGTCGTTCACGTAGGCGCCGGCCTTGAAATAGAGCAACTGGTCGTTCCAGGCGCTGCCGAGGGTCTGGTAGTAAGCGTCCTCTTCGCCGTCCTGGCTGCGCGCGCGCACCGCCAACTCGCCGCTGGAGGTGACGCGCAGGCTGTAGTTGAAGCGCTCGCCCAGGCGTACCTGCTCGAGGATCGACACGTTGCGGCTATAGGAATCGTCCGGGTGGTTGCGTACCAGCGCCTCGACCCGGCCGAGGCCTTCCTCGGGCTTGTAGTAGTACTGCAGCTTCACCAGAGGTTCGCCGTCGTCGGTCTGTGGCGACTTGCTGTGGATCTGGCCGATGATCACCTTGTTCTTCGAGGGGACCTTCTCGACGCTCATGGTCACCCGCAGTTCGTTGTCGGCCTGCCAGTAGTACCAGTTGTCGAGGCTGCCGTCGGCCTGGGTTTCGCGCAGTTCGGTGCGAGGATAGGTGCTGTCCTCGGTGTGCGAGCCGTCGATGGGCACCCAGAAGACCAGGCCGCCATCGTTGCCTTGCTGGAAGTACCGGCTCTGGTAGCCGTTGTTGAGTTGCTGGGTGGTGATCACCTGCGGGGTGGGTTCGGTGGGAATAGTAAGGTTCCAGGTGCTGAGATCGATCATGCTGAGCATCTCCTGACCGCTGAGTCGGCGGTGCGGTTCGGGCGGACGCCTGCGGCTCCTAGCCCTGGGCGTCCACTGCGGGCCTCCCTGGTCATGCTAGTCGAGGGTGGCGAGGGGGTAGCTCCCAGAACGGATAGGGCCGTTCCGGGCGCACGAGCATAGCCGCGCCGCTCTGCGCCGGGGGCCAGCAGGGTGGCTGGCGATATGATCGCCAGCTGCCCAGCCGGATTCAGCCGCCGAGCATGTCGTGCATGGCGATGATCTGCTCGGCGACCTGGATCAGCTTCTGCTGGCGGCTCATGGCCTGGCGTCGCATCAGCGTGTAGGCCTCCTCCTCGCCGCAATGCTTCATCTTCATCAGCAGGCCCTTGGCCAGCTCGATGCGCTTGCGCTCGGCCAGCTGCGCCTCGCGCGCCTGCAGTTGAGCGCGCAGCGCCTGGTCGCTCTCGAAGCGCGCCATGGCGACGTCGAGGATCGGTTGCAGGCGGCTGGCCTGGATGCCTTCGACGATGTAGGCGCTGACCCCGGACTGGATGGCGCGGCGCATCACTCCCGGATCGTGCTCGTCGGTGAACATCACGATCGGGCGCGGCTGGTCGCGGCTGACCAGGCAGACCTGCTCCATCACGTCGCGGCCGGGAGACTCCGTGTCGATCAGGATCACGTCGGGACGCAGCGCTTCGACGCGCGCCGGCAGGTCGATGGTCAGCCCCGACTCGTCCACCACTTCGAAACCGCTCTCGAGCAGGGCGGCCCTGAGGCGTCCGACTTTCTTCGGCGTGTCGTCGATCAGCAGGATACGCAGCATGGCGGGCGCACCAGGGTCAGGGGGCGATGCTCTGGCCGGTTTCGGCCAGGGCGTGGATCGGGAAGCTGCGGGCGTAGCCGGCGGGGTCGCTGCCGTCCCAGGTGCGCCCGTCGATCAGTGTCGAGCGGCGCATGTCGGCGCCGTCCAGGCACAGGCCAAGGGCCGTCGCGGCATCGCGGTACAGTGCGGTCTGCTGGACCCTGCGGGCGATGCCCAGGTAGTCCGGGTCTTCGCGCAGCAGGCCCCAGCGGCGGAATTGGGTCATGAACCACATGCCATCCGAGAGCCAGGGCCGGTTGACTTCGCCGTCGGCATAGAAACGCAGCGGATGCGGGTCCTGCCAGGCGTTGCCGAGGCCGTCCTGGTAGCGGCCGAAGAAGCGCGGCTGGATCGCGCCGAGCGGAGCGTCGACATAGTCGCGGCCGCTGATCAGTTGCGCGGTGCCCAGGCGGTTCTCGGCGTTCTGTTCGATGAAGCGGCTGGCGTCGAGGACCGCCATGACCAGCGCGCGGGCGGTGTTCGGGTAGGCGTCGACGAAGGCGCGGGTAGTGCCGAGGACCTTTTCCGGGTGGTCCGGCCAGATCGCCTGGCTGGTGGCGATGGTGAAGCCCTGGCCCTGGTCCACGGCCAGGGCGCCCCAGGGTCCACCGGCGCAGAACCCGTCGATGCGCCCGGCCTGGAGATGGCCGACCATCTGCGCCGGTGGAACCACCACGCTGTGCACGTCGTGCAGCGGATGCAGACCGATGCTCGCCAGCCAGTAGTTCAGCCAGAGCGCGTGGGTACCGGTGGGAAAGGTCTGCGCCAGGGTCAGGCGTGCACCATTCTGGCGCCGATGCCGGAGCAGTGCCTCCGCACTGGTCACGCCAGCCTGCTTCAGCGGTTCGGAAAGATTGATCGCCTGGCCGTTCTGGCACAGTCCCATGAGCACCGCCATCTCGCTTGCCGCGCTGCCGCCGAGGCCGAGCTGGACGCCGTAGACCAGCCCGTACAGGCACTGCGCGGCATCCAGCTCGCCGCTGAGCAGTTTGTCGCGCAAGGTGGCCCAGGACGGTTGGCGCCTGAGATTGAGCGTGAGGCCGTAGGGCTGGGCGAAGCCCTGGGTGGCGGCCACGATCAGCGAGGCCGAATCGGTCAGCGCCATGAAACCGATGTCCAGGGCGCTCTTTTCCGGTGCGTCGGAACCGCCGGCCCAGGCCTGGCTGCGTATCGCTCTGTCTGTCATCACCACCTCGAGTGCGGGAGGGCGGCGCGGGCCGTCCCGTTTTCCAGTGCGCAGGCGCCGTCGTCGGCGCGCTTTTCCATAGCTGCCACAGCAAGCGCTATGCCAGGCGGCGCGGGGGGGTTCGCCGGGCAAGAAAAAGCCCCGCACGGGGCGGGGCTTGTTCGACGCGTCGCTGGATCAGGCCTGGACGACCGGGATCTTGGCGTTCGCAGCCGCTTCGCGGAACTCGGCGATCTGGTCGAAGCTCAGGTAGCGGTAGACGTCGGCAGCCATGCTGTCGATGTCCTTCGCGTAGGCCATGTACTCCTCCACGGTCGGCAGTTTGCCGAGGATCGAGGAGACCGCCGCCAGCTCGGCCGATGCCAGGAACACATCGGTGGCATCGCCCAGACGGTTCGGGAAGTTACGGGTCGAAGTGGAGACCACGGTGGAACCGGTCTGGACGCGAGCCTGGTTGCCCATGCACAGCGAGCAGCCCGGCATTTCCATGCGCGCGCCAGCCTTGCCGTAGATGCCGTAGTAGCCTTCCTCGGTCAGCTGGTGGGCGTCCATCTTGGTCGGCGGAGCCAGCCACAGACGGGTCGGGATGCCGCCCTTGACCTTGTCCAGCAGCTTGCCGGCGGCGCGGAAGTGACCGATGTTGGTCATGCAGGAGCCGATGAACACTTCATCGATCTTGCGGCCCTGTACGCTCGACAGCAGACGCGCGTCGTCCGGATCGTTCGGCGCGCAGAGCACCGGCTCTTTGACGTCGGCCAGGTCGATCTCGATCACCGCGGCGTACTCGGCGTCCTTGTCGGCTTCCAGCAGCTCCGGCTTGGCCAGCCAGGCTTCCATCGCCTGGGCGCGACGCTCCAGGGTGCGCGGGTCGCCGTAGCCTTCGCCGATCATCCAGCGCAGCAGGGTGATGTTGGACTTCAGGTACTCGGCGATCGCCTGTTCCGGCAGCTTGATGGTGCAGCCGGCGGCGGAACGCTCGGCCGAGGCGTCGGACAGCTCGAAGGCCTGCTCCACGGTCAGGTCGTTGAGGCCTTCGATCTCGAGGATGCGGCCGGAGAAGATGTTCTTCTTGCCCTTCTTCTCGACGGTCAGCAGGCCCTGCTGGATCGCGTAGTAAGGGATCGCATGGACCAGGTCACGCAGGGTGATGCCCGGTTGCAGCTTGCCCTTGAAGCGCACCAGCACCGACTCCGGCATGTCCAGCGGCATCACGCCGGTGGCGGCGGCGAAGGCCACCAGGCCGGAGCCGGCCGGGAACGAGATGCCGATCGGGAAGCGGGTGTGCGAGTCGCCGCCGGTACCAACGGTATCGGGCAGCAGCATGCGGTTCAGCCAGCTGTGGATGATGCCGTCGCCCGGACGCAGCGACACGCCGCCACGGGTCATGATGAAGTCGGGCAGGGTGTGGTGGGTCTTGACGTCGATCGGCTTCGGATAGGCCGCGGTGTGGCAGAAGGACTGCATCACCAGGTCGGCGGAGAAGCCGAGGCAGGCGAGGTCCTTCAGTTCGTCGCGGGTCATCGGGCCGGTGGTGTCCTGGGAACCGACGGTGGTCATCTTCGGTTCGCAGTAGGTGCCCGGGCGCACGCCCTGGCCTTCCGGCAGACCGCAGGCGCGGCCGACCATTTTCTGCGCCAGGGTGAAGCCCTTGCCGCTATCGGCCGGTGCTTCCGGCTTGCGGAACAGGTCGGAGGCGCCCAGGCCCAGCTCGGCGCGGGCCTTCTCGGTCAGGCCACGGCCGACGATCAGCGGGATACGGCCGCCGGCGCGGACTTCGTCGAGCAGGACCGGGGTCTTCAGCTCGAAGGTGGTGACCACTTCGCCGCTGTCGTGGCGAACGACCTTGCCTTCATAGGGGTATACGTCGATGACGTCGCCCATGGCCAGGTTGGTGCAGTCGAACTCGATCGGCAGGGCGCCGGCATCTTCCATGGTGTTGTAGAAGATCGGTGCGATCTTGGTGCCGAAGCAGAAGCCGCCGGCACGCTTGTTCGGCACGAACGGAATGTCGTCGCCGAAGAACCACAGCACCGAGTTGGTGGCGGATTTGCGCGAGGAACCGGTGCCGACCACGTCGCCGACGTAGGCGACCGGGAAGCCCTTGGCCTTGACCGCTTCGATCTGCTTCAGCGGACCGACCGAACCCGGCTGGACCGGCTCGATGCCGTCGCGGGCCATCTTCAGCATGGCCAGGGCGTGCAGCGGGATGTCCGGGCGCGACCAGGCGTCGGGGGCCGGGGAGAGGTCGTCGGTGTTGGTTTCGCCGGGGACCTTGAATACGGTGAGAGTCAGCTTTTCCGGGACTTCCGGCTTGGCCTTGAACCACTCGCCATCGGCCCAGGATTGCAGCACGGACTTGGCCGCGGCATTGCCCTTCTTGGCGCGCTCGGCGACGTCGTGGAAGGCGTCGAACATCAGCAGGGTGTGCTTCAGCTGTTCGGCGGCGGTGTTGGCCAGTTCGGCGTCGTCCAGCAGCTCGACCAGGGTGGCGATGTTGTAGCCGCCCTGCATGGTGCCCAGCAGCTCGGCGGCACGTTGCTTGTCGATAAGGGGGGAGGTGGCTTCGCCCTTGACGATGGCGGAAAGGAAACCGGCCTTGACGTAGGCGGCTTCGTCGACGCCCGGCGGTACGCGGTTGGTGATCAGGTCAAGGAGGAATTCTTCTTCGCCGGCCGGCGGGTTCTTCAGCAGCTCGACCAGGCCTGCGGTCTGTTCGGCGTTCAGCGGTTGGGGCACGACACCCTGGGCGGCACGCTCTTCTACGTGTTTGCGGTAGGCTTCAAGCACAGTATTTCCCTCATCAGTGGTCCCGGGGGACACGTATCCAGGAACCGACGCAGATCCGCTCGTCAGGCCCAGGTGGACGGTAATCCACCAACCTACGAGGGCATCGGCAGGTTCCAGACAGAAGCTGTTTTCAAAGTTTTACGCCGGCGGGCTGGGGTGGGGCTGGCGAGACGCTTGAGGGAGGCGCCGTCGCCAGCGTACCTGCCGGAAACTGTGCTCGTGACGCTTTGAAAACAGCTTCTAACGGACATTGGCGCCTAAAAAGGCGGGCCAATGTTACTGGAAACTCGACGCAAAGTTAAGTCGGAAACCCTAGGAACCACGGGGTGAACTTGATTAGACAAAGGGCTAAGATGCCGCTTTGTTTTCGTTGTCCCGGCCATGTCTTCGCAAAGAATCAAAACCCCCTGCGTAGGGCTTTGCTCCACGGTATACGGCGACCTGGTATGCCGTGGCTGCAAGCGTTTCCACCATGAGGTGGTCAACTGGAACCTCTACGACGCCGAGGAAAAGCGGGCTGTCTGGAGTCGCCTTGAGCAGTTGCTGGCCCAGGTGATGGCCGCCAAGCTGGAAGTCTTCGACGCCGCGCGCCTGCGCCTGCAACTGGAGCAGCGGCAGATCCGTTTCGTCCCCGAGCAGTCCCCCTATTGCTGGGCCTACCAGTTGATCGCCCGCGGTTCCCGGCTGATCAACCAGATCGAAGCCTACGGCGTGGCACTGCTGCCGGAATTCCGCGACTGGAGCCTGCCGGACCTGCGCGATGCCATCGACCGGGAATTCTTCCTGCTGTCGGAAGCGCATTACCAGCGCTACATCGCGCCCTCGTTCCTGCAGGCGATCGACAGATAGGCGGTGTCTCCAGCGAAAAAGCCGCCCTTGGGCGGCTTTTTCGTCCGACCAGCGGTCACTCCTTGCTGGCCAGCTCCTCCAGGTGGGCGATGATGTCGTCCGGCTTCAACACCAGCACGTCGCTTTCCAGGGTATCCAGCACCACTTCCGCGGTATTGCCGATCAGCGCGCCGGACAACCCTGTGCGCGCCACGGTGCCGATCACGGTGACCACCGCGTCGAGCTTCTGCGCGGTGCGCGGGATCAGCACGTCGGCCGGACCTTCCTCGATGTGCAATTGTTCGTCGCTGAAACCGTACTCGGCCTGGAAGGTGCGGCAGGCCTCGCGATAGCGGGCCTCGATGGTTTCGCTGAGCTGGAAGGTCGGGTCGGCAGAGGAGAGCATCGGCGAGGGGTGGGCGCTGATCACGTGCAGCGTGGCCTTGGCCAGGCCGGCGATGTCGTAGGCATGGCTGATGATCCCGGCGTGCAGGGAGCGGTGCTCGCCGTCGTTGTTGCCGACGTCGACCGCGGCGAGGATCTTTCCTCCCGTCCAGGGCCGGGCGGTCTTGGTCATCAGTACCGGACAGGGCGCGAAGCGCAGCAGCTTCCAGTCGTCCGGGGTGAGGATGGCCTTTTTCAGCGGGTTGTCGGGAAAGTGCTGCTTGATGATCAGCCCGCAGCCTTCGGCCTGTTGCTCGGCGATGATGGTCTGGTGCAGGGAGTCCTTCCAGGCCTGGTTGGTCGAGACGCTGTAGCCTTCCTCGCGCAGCTCCTGGGCCAGGTCGTTGAGAGCGGCGCTGTGGTCGCGGCGCTTCTCGCAGACCAGCAGGTGCAGGTGCGACTGGGTCACGCCGGCGATCAGTTGTGCCCGTTTCAGGGCGAGACCTTCCAGCTGGTCCGGTTCAATCACCACGAGGATGCTGCGAATGGCTTGCATGATCGTCTCCCTGAGTGCTTGTGGTTATCGCTGAAACAACTCTAGACGCAATCCAGCCGCTGCTCTTGATGCATATCAAACGGGTCGGCCTGCCCGACCGCCGCAGCTTCCGTATAATGCTCCGCCTTTCCTGCCCCGACCAGCGTCATGGCAGGCCCTTTCCAGAATGAGTGACCTGCACCATGTTGCCCGAGATCGACCAATTCCTTGCCTGTTCCA
The DNA here is from genome assembly GCF_001810205.1 of Pseudomonas sp. HMSC076A11. Classification (NCBI taxonomy): domain Bacteria; kingdom Pseudomonadati; phylum Pseudomonadota; class Gammaproteobacteria; order Pseudomonadales; family Pseudomonadaceae; genus Pseudomonas; species Pseudomonas sp. HMSC076A11. The sequence continues at coordinate 244,688 of NZ_KV800315.1, forward strand.
CTCCCGCCGCCTGGGTCGAGGCGGCCCTGGAGCGCCAGGACGTCATGCTGCTGGACCACAAGGCCTGCGAGATGAAGGCCGCGGCGACGGCGATGCAACTGATCGGCAAGTACTCCGGCCGCCTGGACCTGGTGAACAAGATGAGCCGCCTGGCGCGCGAGGAGCTGCGCCACTTCGAGCAGGTGCTGGCGATCCTGAAGAAACGCGGTATCCGGGTGGTCAATGTCAGCGCCTCCCGCTACGCCTCGGCGCTGCGCGACCTGGTGCGCAAGCAGGAGCCGCAGCGGCTGACCGATACGCTGGTGGTCGGCGCCTTCATCGAGGCGCGTTCCTGCGAGCGCTTCGCCGCCCTGGTGCCGCACCTGGACGCGGAGCTGGCGAAATTCTACGGCGGTTTGCTGAAGTCCGAGTCGCGGCATTTCCAGGACTACCTGAAGCTGGCCTACCAGTACGGCGACGAGGCCGACGTGGAGCGGACGATCGAGGTGGTGCGGGCCAAGGAGGCCGAGCTGATCAGCAGTCCGGACAACGAATTCCGCTTCCACAGCGGCCTCCCGGTGGACCTGGTGGCCTGAGTCGGAAACAAGAAAGCGCCCCGCGGGGCGCTTTTTTTGCTGCCTGGATCAGTCCTTGACCTTGAGGTCGAGGGCCAGGTCGCGGGCGGCCTTGGTCGCCAGAACGCCCATCAGCTGGCCGATCTCGTCCTGGCGGCTCGCCGCGCCGTTGGCGCCGGCGCCCATCATTACGCTGGGGACGGGGGCCTGGGCGGCGGCTTCGGCCCAGACCTTGTTGATCGCGATCAGCGCGTCGAGCTTCGGCTGCAACGCGCCGTCCGCCTTAATCACCGCTTCGCGGGCGTAAGCCTCGGCGTCGGCGGTGATCTTGGTGGCCTGGGCGGTCACCGTGGCCTTGTCGCGCAGCAGTTCGGCGGTCTGCTTCTCGATCTCGGCGCGCTGCTTCTCGCGCTCGGCGTTGATCACCGCCAATTGCTTGTCGGTTTCCGCCTGGGTGGTGCGTTCGATCTGGTCGCGCAGGGTTTCCTGGCGCTTGGCCTCGACTTCCTTCTCGCCGCGGGCGGTGACCAGCAGCTTTTCCTCTTCTTCCTTCAGGCGGTTCTGCCGCGCCACCGCCAGCTCGGCGAGCGCCTGCTGGACCTTGACCATGCGCTGCTTGTACTGCGGGTTGGGATCGACGTTGGTGATCCGCGCTTCCACCACCTCGACGCCGAACTTGCGGAACTGCTGTTGCTTGCGTACCGGGATGCCCTTGGCATCGGTGACCTTCTCGGTGACGAACTGGCTGGCGTTGTTGTCGCCGAACGCTCCCTGCTCGGTGCCGGCCTGGAGGATCGCGGTCTGGTGCGGAATGGCGCCGCGCGGCCCGCGGACTTCCTTGCGCTTGATCAGGTACAGGCCGTCGTTGAGCTGGTTCTCGAACTCGGCGGCGAATTCGCTGCGGGCTCCGGCGTAGTAGTCGTCGGCGCTCATCAGCGAAGCGGTGGCCTGGAGGGTTTCCTTGATCGCCGGCACCAGTGCGGTGCGGATGAAATTGTCCGGGTTGCGGTATTCCTGGGCCATCTTCAGGAACGGCTCGCCGCCGGGCAGGCGAAAGCGCGCGGAAGATTCGACCTTGGCGTCGACGTTGCCGAGGAACACGATCGGGAAAGCCTCGATGGTGGCGCCGAGGCCGTCGTTGTCCGGATTGGTGTCGTTATCGTCCATGACCAGCACGGACTGCACGCTGATGGCCTTCTTCCAGGTGGTGGCGCGACCGAACCACTTGGTCGCGTAGCCGACGTCATCGACGATCTTCTCGTCGCCGAAGATGGTCCTTACGTGGGTCATGAAGCCGGCTTCGTTATAGAAGAACACGCCGTTGAACAGGCCGAAGCCGAGGGCGAGCATGCCGAGGGGGGCGGCGACGAACTTGATCAGGTTTCCCTTCGAGATGATCACGATCATTCCTTGATGCGGGGTGGGGGAGCGCGATCCTGCTGAAAGGTGGCCCGCGACGTCAAGATGGACGGTGGAAAAAATGCGAATCGCATAATGCTTCGCTGAAAGGCCCGCATGGCGGGCCTGGGGTGGGTCAGAGCGGGAAGGGCGCCTGGCGATGGCCGTTGGCGTCGATCTCCAGGGCCCAGCCCTGGCGGTCCCAGTCGCCGAGCACGATGCGCCGGGCGGGCTGGCCGTCGATGTCCAGCGGGTGTTCGGCCGGCCGATGAGTGTGGCCATGGATCAGGGTACGCACGCCATGCCCGCGCATGACCCGGGGCACTTCTTCGGGCGTGACATCGATGATGTCGACGGCTTTCATGCGGGTCTGCGCGCGGCTTTCCTTGCGCAGCTTGCGTGCCAGCTTGTGCCGGGTGGCCAGCGGCAGGTGGCGCAGTACCCAGAGCGTGAGCGGGTTGCGCAGCCAGCGGCGCAGGCGCATGTAGGCCTCGTCTCGGGTGCACAGGCTGTCCCCGTGCATCAGCAATACCGGCTCGCCGTACAGGTCGATAACGCTCGGGTCGGGCAGCAGCGTGCATCCGGCCTCGCGGCAGAACGCCTTGCCAATGAGGAAGTCGCGATTGCCGTGCATCAGGTAGATGCGCGTACCGTCGTCGGCCACCTGGCGCAGGGACTGGGCGATGGAGCGCTGGAAGGCGTCCATGCCGTCGTCGCCGATCCAGGCTTCGAAGAAGTCGCCGAGGATGTACAGGGCCTCGGCCCGACGGGCGCGCTCATCGAGGAAAGACAGAAACGCCCGGGTGATGTCCGGGCGTTCCGCTTCGAGATGCAGGTCCGAGATGAACAGGACGCTCATCGCTTCATTCTTCGACGATTTCGGCCTTCTCGATGATCACGTCCTCGGCCGGCACGTCCTGGTGGCCGCTGCGCATGGTGGTGGCCACGCCCTTGATCTTGTTGACCACGTCCATGCCCTCGACCACTTCGCCGAAGACGGCATAGCCCCAGCCCTGGGTGGTGGGGGCGGTATGGTTGAGGAAATCGTTGTCGGCGACGTTGATGAAGAACTGCGCGCTGGCCGAATGCGGGTCCATGGTACGAGCCATGGCGATGCTGCCGACCTTGTTGGTCAGGCCGTTGTTGGCTTCGTTCTTGATCGGTGCGCGAGTGGGCTTCTGCTTCATGCCCGGCTCGAAACCGCCGCCCTGGATCATGAAGTTGTTGATCACGCGGTGGAAGACGGTGTTGTCGTAGTGGCCACTTTTCACGTACTCCTTGAAGTTCGCCGCGGTTTCCGGGGCTTTCTCTTCATCGAGCTTCAGGGTGATGACGCCATGGTTGGTATGCAGCTTGATCATGTGGGTAATCCGCTTTGTCGTGAAAATCGAAGGCCTGTCAGGGGGTTGACAGCTTCGGCTATGATAAGCGCTTTGATTTGCCCGGCCTACCCTGGTCGGGCGAGAGCATGACCAAGGATCCCATGAGCAAGCCAGAGACCACCGCCGCCCCGAACTTCCTGCGCCAGATCGTTCAAGCCGACCTGGATGCCGGCAAGCACGCGAAGATCGTCACCCGTTTCCCCCCGGAGCCCAACGGTTACCTGCACATCGGCCACGCCAAGTCGATCTGCCTGAACTTCGGCCTGGCCCAGGAATTCGCTGGCGATTGCCATCTGCGCTTCGATGACACCAACCCGGCCAAGGAAGACCAGGAGTACATCGATGCCATCGAGGCCGACATCAAGTGGCTGGGCTTCCAGTGGTCCGGCGAGGTCTGCTATGCCTCCAACTATTTCGACCAGCTGCATGCCTGGGCCATCGAGCTGATCAAGGCCGGCAAGGCGTTCGTCTGCGACCTCGGTCCCGAGGAAATGCGCGAATACCGCGGCACCCTCACCGAGCCGGGCCGCAACAGCCCTTACCGTGACCGTTCGGTGGAGGAGAACCTCGACCTGTTCGCCCGCATGAAGGCCGGTGAGTTCCCCGACGGCGCCCGTTCGCTGCGGGCGAAGATCGACATGGGTTCGCCGAACATGAACCTGCGCGACCCGATCCTGTACCGCATCCGCCATGCGCATCACCACCAGACCGGCGACAAGTGGTGCATCTACCCGAGCTACGACTTCACCCACGGTCAGTCGGACGCCATCGAGGGCATCACCCATTCGATCTGCACCCTGGAATTCGAAGACCATCGTCCGCTCTACGAGTGGTTCCTGGCCAACCTGCCGGTGCCTGCGCAACCGCGCCAGTACGAATTCTCCCGGCTCAACCTGAACTACACCGTGACCAGCAAGCGCAAGCTCAAGCAACTGGTCGACGAAGGCCATGTCAGCGGCTGGGACGATCCGCGGATGTCGACCCTGTCCGGCTATCGCCGCCGCGGCTATACCCCGGAGTCGATCCGCAACTTCTGCGAGATGATCGGGGTGAACCGCGCCAGCGGCGTGGTCGACATCGGCATGCTCGAGTTCAGCATCCGCGACCACCTGGACGCCACCGCGCCGCGTGCCATGTGCGTGCTGAAACCGCTCAAGGTGGTGATCACCAACTACCCCGAAGGGCAGGTGGAGAACCTCGAGTTGCCGCGTCATCCGAAGGAAGACATGGGAGTGCGCGTACTGCCGTTCGGTCGCGAGCTGTTCATCGATGCCGGTGACTTCGAGGAAGTCCCGCCGGCCGGCTACAAGCGCCTGATCCCCGGTGGCGAGGTGCGTCTGCGCGGCAGCTACGTGATCCGTGCCGACGAAGCGATCAAGGATGCCGACGGCAATATCGTCGAACTGCGCTGCAGCTACGATCCGGACACCCTGGGCAAGAACCCGGAAGGCCGCAAGGTCAAGGGCGTGATCCACTGGGTGCCGGCCGAGGGCTGCGTCGAGTGCGAAGTGCGCCTGTACGATCGGCTGTTCCGCTCGGCCAATCCGGAGAAGGCGGAAGAGGGCGGCAGCTTCCTCGACAACATCAACGCCGACTCCCTGCAGGTACTGACCGGCTGTCGCGCCGAGCCGTCGCTGGGCCAGGCGAACCCGGAGGATCGCTTCCAGTTCGAGCGCGAAGGCTATTTCGTCGCCGACCTGAAGGACTCCAGGCCGGGCAAGCCGGTGTTCAACCGTACCGTCACCCTGCGTGACTCCTGGGGACAGGGCTGAGGAAAGACCGTGCTGCAGATCTACAACACGCTGAGCAAGACCAAAGAAGTCTTCACGCCGCTGGTCGGCAACCAGGTGCGCATGTACGTGTGCGGCATGACCGTGTACGACTACTGCCATCTGGGCCACGGCCGCAGCATGGTGGCGTTCGACGTGATCACCCGCTGGTTGCGCCACCGTGGCTACGACCTGACGTACGTGCGCAACATCACCGATATCGATGACAAGATCATCAATCGCGCCAACGAGAACGGCGAACCGTTCGATGTGCTGACCGAGCGCATGATCGCGGCGATGCACGAGGACGAGGCCCGGCTGAACATCCTCAAGCCGGACCAGGAGCCACGCGCCACCGATCACATCGCCGGCATGCACGCGATGATCCAGATCCTGATCGACAAGGGCTATGCCTACGCGCCGGGCAACGGTGACGTGTACTACCGGGTCGGCAAGTTCGCTGGCTACGGCAAGTTGTCGCGGCGGCGGGTCGAGGACCTGCGCATCGGTGCGCGGATCGAGCCGGGCGAAGCGAAGGAGGATCCGCTCGATTTCGTGCTCTGGAAGGGCGCCAAGCCTGGCGAACCGAGCTGGTCGTCGCCCTGGGGCGAGGGGCGCCCGGGCTGGCACATCGAATGCTCGGTGATGTCCACCTGCTGCCTGGGCGATTCCTTCGACATCCATGGCGGTGGCAACGACCTGGAGTTCCCTCATCACGAGAACGAGATCGCCCAGAGCGAGGCCGCGACCGGCAAGCCCTACGCCAAGTCCTGGCTGCACTGCGGGATGATCACCATCAACGGCGAGAAGATGTCCAAGTCGCTGGGCAATTTCTTCACCATCCGCGAAGTGCTGGAGAAATATCACCCCGAAGTGGTGCGTTACCTGCTGATCGCCAGCCATTACCGCAGTCCGATCAACTACTCGGAGGAGAACCTGCGCGAGGCCAAGGCGGCCCTGGACCGTTTCTACAACGCGCTCAAGGGGCTGCCCGAGGCGGCGCCGGCGGAAGCGGCGGAGTATGTCGAGCGCTTCGCCGCGGCGATGGACGACGACTTCAATACCGCGGGTGCCTGCTCGGTGCTGTTCGAGCTGGCGCGGGAGGTCAATCGTCTGCGCGAAAGCGACCTGTCGGCGGCGGCCGCGCTGGCCGCGCGCCTGAAGCAGTTGGCTGGCCTGCTGGGGGTGCTGCAACTGGAGCCGGAAGCCTTCCTGCAGGCGGGCGCCGAGGGCAAGGTCGATGCGGCCGAGGTCGAGGCGCTGATCCAGGCGCGCCTGGAGGCGCGGGCGGCGAAGAACTGGGCGGAGTCCGACCGGATTCGCGATCAGCTCACCGCCATGGGCGTAGTGCTGGAGGATGGCAAGGGCGGCACTACCTGGCGCCTGGCCGACTGAACCCGCAGCGATAAATGAAAAGCCCCGCGAACGCGGGGCTTTTCATTACCGGCGACCTCAGTCGTGCAGGTGTTCGGCGGCGTGCAGGGTATTTTCCAGCAGGCAGGCGCGGGTCATCGGCCCGACGCCGCCCGGCACCGGGGTGATCCAGCTGGCGCGTTGCGCTGCCACTTCGTATTCCACGTCGCCGACCAGTCGGCCGTCGGCCTGGCGGTTGATGCCGACGTCGATGACGATGGCGCCTTCCTTGATCCACTCGCCCTTGACCAGTCCCGGCTTGCCGGCAGCGACCACCACCAGGTCGGCGCGCGACACATGGTCGGCCAGGTCGCGGGTGAAGCGGTGGGTCACGGTGACGGTGCAGCCACCCAGCAGCAACTCCAGAGCCATGGGCCGGCCGACGATGTTCGAGGCGCCGACCACGACCGCATCCATGCCGTACAGGTCGGCGCCGGTGCTGGCGAGCAGGGTCATGATGCCTTTCGGGGTGCAGGGGCGCAGGAGGGGCATGCGCTGGGCCAGGCGGCCGATGTTGTAGGGATGGAAACCGTCCACGTCCTTGTCCGGGTGGATGCGCTCCAGCAGCAGGGAGGCGTCCAGGTGGGCGGGCAGGGGTAGCTGGACCAGGATGCCGTCGATGGCGGGGTCGTCGTTCAGGCGGTCGATCAGGGCCAGCAGGTCGTCCTGGCTGGTTTCGGCGGGAAGATCGTAGGCCTGGGAGAGAAAGCCGACTTCCTCGCAGTCCTTGCGCTTGTGCGCCACATAGACCTGAGAGGCCGGATCGGTGCCGACCAGGATCACCGCCAGGCCGGGAACGCGCAGGCCTTGCTGGCGGCGCTCGGTCACGCGTTGGGCTATCTGCTGGCGAAGGTTGGCGGCGATCGCTTTGCCGTCGATCAGTTGTGCGGTCATGTCGGAAGGGTAACCATCGAATCGGGTGGAAAAAGGACGCGCATTTTCGCATGGACGCCGCCCGGGGCAAAGGAGGCGACCCGTGGATTTGCCGTAACTCCTTTATATAGCTGAATTTTTTTAAAAAACCCGTTGACGGCCTTTCGCCCCCTGTATAACATGCGCCCCGCTTGCCGAGCACAGCCGGACGCAGGGTAAGAGGTAAAGCAAGTCGGTTGCTGACTTTGTGATTGCCAGAGCTTAAAGTTTGCGCTCAGCATTGAATGCAGATGAATAAAGCGCCCGTAGCTCAGCTGGATAGAGCATCCGCCTTCTAAGCGGATGGTCGCAGGTTCGAGTCCTGCCGGGTGCGCCATTCGGCGAATCGGCAAGAAGCAGGCGATGTTTTACCGCAAGTCGTAATATGGTGGGCGTAGCTCAGTTGGTAGAGCACAGGATTGTGGCTCCTGGTGTCGTGGGTTCGATTCCCATCGTCCACCCCATATTTCGAAGCGCCAGGCCTTGTGCCTGGCGTTTTCGTTTGCGCTTCACGATCTCTTCTCCGCTTGCCTTTCCGGTACCCAATCCGCCCTCATGGGCGCGACGGCAGGTTGAACTTGTTCCGGGTCCGGCGCTCTTAAGCGAGCCTGTCGTTCCTGGCGGGTCCGTATATGCAGTCTGGGTGAAACGACATGTCGATGAAATGGACCGAGCAGCGCTTGCGCAAGGCTCTCAAGCAGATGGCGAACAATCATGAATCGGCTGCGGTCGAGGTCATGCGCGCCGTCGAGCGGGCGAACGATCCGAAGCTGGCGCAGCGCCTGCTCGAGGTGATCGAGCAGATGCACCAGGATGCCGATGCGCTGCGCTCCATCGACGACGAAATCGCCAGCGGCGTGATCCGTTGCCAATGAGGCCGTAGACGCTCCGCAGTTCAGGACTTCCCGGCTGAAACCGGCGCATCCGGCCGGTTCGCCAGTTTCGGGCGCAAGGTCGCGCCCTGGGCTGTGTTCCGGCGAACGGTATAAGGTTGGCGGCCGCGGAAGGCGAAGGCGGTGAACATGTTCGTATTCTCTCTCGGTGTGTTTCAGAAACGGTATTCCACCAGGGCGCTCGGGCCGATGCTGTCATGCCACTCTTCGGCGACAGCGGCGGAGCAGAGGCTGGCGAGCGTGCCGGCGAGGCACAGGGAGGGGCTTCTCATGGGGACTCCTTCCGTTGCAGCCAGGGACGTGCCTTGGTGTCTTGCTGGGCGAAGCGGTAGCCGAGCGCGTTCAGACCGTCGAAGTCGCGACTGAAGGTGTCTCCCAGGCCCTGGCCGCTGCCGGCCAGGACGGCGTGTGCGCTGTCGATGGGTTGCAGGATGAACTCGCCGGAGCGGGTTCCTCCGGCTTGCCCGCGCACCAGCAGGAAGCCGTCTTCGATCCTGATGCTCAGGCCGTTCAGGTAGCTGTGCCGGCCCGTGCTGGCGACGCGGTAGGTGCCGACGGCTTCGGTCCAGGCCTGGGGCAGGGATGTCGGCTCGATGCGCTCGCCGAGGTAGGCGGTCTGGTCGTGGCGGCGGGACACCAGGATTCGGCGTTGGCCGTAGCTGACCACGTCCAGTTGCAACTGTCCGGCGCTGTCCACGCCGACAGGCCAGAACCCCAGCAGTCTTTTTCTCATCTGCAGCCAGCCCGAGGTGTCGCGCAACAGTTCCACGCGTTGTTCGCCGAAATCCGCGTACAGGCGACCCCTGCGCTCGTACAGGCGAATCTGGCCTTGGCGGGTTGCGTAGCGACCGTATAGCTGTCGCCGGTCCTCCGGGCTCGGCACCTCCAGTGCGGGGGCGCGCGCGGGGGTGGGCTGTACGGCGGGGCGACGAGCGCCCTGTTTAACCTGCAGCATGAGCGACGCCGCTTGCCGGGCCAGGGAGGCAGTGAGCGACCCGCTGTCATCGGCGTTGCTCATGACAATGGCGGCGAGGCGCTGTTCCGGCAGCAGAATCAGATGGGCGCTGAATCCTGGGGTGGCGCTGGCGTACTCATAGTGACGGATGCCTCCTTCCAGCGGTGCGGAGCCGCACGGGCTGAGGAACCAGGCCAGGCCCACCTGGCAGTCGAAGTCCAGGGCATTGCCGGCGTTCTGCTGGCGGAACATCTCCTCGACGGAGTGTTTCCTGAGAAGCTGGCGCTCCTTGTGGCGCCCGTTGGCGAACAGCATGCGGACGAAGCGGCTGAGGTCGACCGGGCTGCTCCACAGATCGTTGACCGGGAGGTCGCTGGCGGAGCCGGGGCGACCGCCGCCGCTGTAGCCGTGGGCGCGTTGCGCCTGGGGCAGGGCGTTCCTGGCGAAGCTGGAGCGAGTCATCTGCAAAGGGTCCAGCAGGTGCTCGCGCATGTGCTGCTCGAAGTGCTTTCCGGTGTTGCGCTCGATGGCCGCGCCGACCAGTTCGTAGCCAAGGTTGGAATGGGCGACCTGGGTTCCCGGCGGATTGCTCAGCCAGACACCGGATACTTTCGCCGGCAGTTGGCCGAGTGAGTTCGGGCGTTCGCCGAACAGGGGCGGCAGGTGTTCGCCAGGAAGGCCGGACTGATGGCTGAGCAGCCGGCGGAAAGTGATCGCGCGATCCGCCTCGCTCTGGTCGGCATGGAAGCGTGAGCGTACGTAGAACTCGCGCAAGGTGTCCTGGAGCGGAGCGTCGAGAGAGAGTTGGCCGCGTTCGGCCAGTTGCAGGGTCGCGCTGGCGATCAGTAGCTTGGACAGGTCGCCGGCGTGGAATGCGGTGTGCTCGCTGGCGTTGATCCTGTGCTGTCGGTCGGCATAGCCGAAACCGCGGGCCCAGACCAGTTGCTGGTCGTCGACCAATGCCAGGGCCAGGCCGGGCACGTCCTGCCTTTCCATTTCCCGGCGGATGTGGCGTTGCAGATAGTCGATGACCTCGCCGTAGTTGCCCACGGCGGCGCTCGGCGCTGGCGGGGCGGGCGGCAGTCCGTGGCAGCCGCTGGTGCCGAGCAGGCAGCCGAGAAGGGAAAGATGCATTGCACGAAACATGGAACACCTGGCGGAAAGGCGAGGTGTCCCATGCTAGGGCGGGCCTGGCTGGCAGTCCTTACGGCTTTGTCAGCAATCTGTGAAAGATTGTTAAGCCTCCGCTGTCAACGGGGTCGCTCCCAGGTCAGGCGGAAGGAGGCGCCTCCCTGCGGCGTTTCCAGCGCTTCCGCATAGCCGCCGTGCCATTGCGCGACCCGGCGGACGATCGCCAGGCCCAGGCCGAAGCCGCCGGTGCTGCGATCGCGGCTGTCGTCCAGGCGCGAAAAGGGTTCGAAGATCTTCTGCCGGGCGTCCGCCGGTATCCCGGGGCCGTCGTCGTTGACCCGTATCTGACAGCTGTCGCCTTGATCGAGGAGGGCGATTTCGACGCGCGAGTGTGCGTGGCGAATGGCGTTGCGCAGCAGGTTGATCACTGCGCGCGCCATGAAGCGAGGCTCGATGCGGATCTGTTCGACCTGGCAGGCGCTGATCTCGCAGGTGACTCCGGCGGCTTCGGCTTCCAGGGCGACGTCGGCGACGACGCTATCCAGCCAGCTCGCGGCGTCGACGATTTCCCGGTGGCTCCCGACGTTGCCGTGCTCCAGGCGGGCGTAGGTCAGCAGTTCGGAGACCATTTCCTCCAGTTCGCCGAGATCGGCGCGCATGTCCTCTATCAGGTCGTGGCGTACTTCGGCGTCGACCTGCTTGTTCAATTGCTCGAGTTCGAAGGACAGGCGGGAGATCGGCGTGCGCAATTCGTGGGATACCGCGTTGGTCAGTTCACGCTGGTTGCTGATCAGGCTTTCGATGCGGTCGGCCATCTGGTTGAAGTGCTGGGCCAGGGTGCGGATGTCGGAGCGTCGGAAAATGCGCGTGCGCGATGACAGGTCGCCGTCGCCGAAGCGTTGCGCGGCCAGGCGCAGGGTCTCGAGGTCGCGCCAGTGCGGGCGGACCCATACCAGCAGGGCGATGCCGACCAGCACGCCGAGCAGGATGTAGGCCAGCACGGTGAATAGTGGGGTCAGCGAGGGTTCCGGCGGCAGCTTGATGTCGAGCAGTTGCGGGCCCGCGTCGATGCGGCTGATGAATTCCGTGAAGTCCTCGCGTACCACCAGCAGGTTCTTGTCGAGGAGGGCCTGCTCTTCCTGCGTCAGCTTCGCCTGCCTGGCATCCGTCAGGCTCAGCTCGAGCCCGTAGTGGGGACGCCAGTCTTCGAGCTGTCGCTGGCGTCCGGCCTGGTCCAGCGGGGCCAGCTTTTCCACCAGCGAATAGGCCTGGCCGCGAACGGCGTCGCGGTGATAGTTCTCGACGATGCTGTCGTAGAACGCGTCGATGACATGGTCGACCACGAAGATCGCGGCGGCGAACCCCAGGGCCAGCAGCAGGTAGAGGCGCAGGAACAGGCGCAGCATTCAGAGCTCCCAGCCCAGCGGGTTGAACAGGTAGCCCTTGCCCCAGACAGTCTTGATTCGGACCGGCTCGCGCGGATTGTCCTTCAGTTTATTGCGCAGCTTGCTGATGCAGACGTCGACGCTGCGGTTCAGGCCGTCGAAACCGATGCCGCGGATCTGGTTGAGGATCTCGTCGCGGGAAAGTATTTCCCCTGCCTGGCTGGCCAGCAGCCAGAGCAGCTCGAACTCCATCGTGGTCAGTTCGATGCCGAGGCCTTCGAGTTCCGCTTCGCGCCGCCGTCGGTCGATGTTCAGCTTGCCGAATGTCAGGCTTTCCGGGGACGCGGGAAGGGGCGCGTGCCGGCGCATCAGGGCGCGCAGGCGGGCGAGCAGCACCGGTGGCTCGATCGGCTTGATCACGTAGTCGTCGGCGCCGGACTCCAGGCCGAGGATGTGATCGAGATCGTCCTCCTGGGCGGTGAGTATGAGGATCGGCAGGTTCGCGACCCGGCGGATCTCCCGGCACACCTGCAGACCATTCTGTCCGGGGAGCATGAGGTCGAGAACCACCACTTGCGGCTTGAAGTCGAGGAAGGCGGCGAACGCGGCATCACCGCGATGCACCTGGCGCACTTCGAAACCATGCTGGGAAAGGAAACTGGCGATCAGGCGGGCGAGCTTCTGGTCGTCTTCGACGAGCAATACCTTGCTGAGGGTAGGGCAGTCCATAGGGTTTCATCGGTCGGAGCGGAATCGGCTGGCATTATATGCGCCCGCTTCCGGCGAAGCTCCAGCGACTCGTTCGAGATCGGGCTGCGATCGGCGGAAGCGGCCGGAAACACCCCGGGGATCCGCCTGCACCCTGGCGGGGTGACTTCTGCTTTTCCCTCTACTAGAATGCATGCCCTTGATTCTGGGAGCCGGAAGGACCGGCTTACGTCTGTGCAACGAGGAATATCCATGCAAGTTTCTGTTGAAAGCACTTCCGCTCTTGAGCGCCGCATGACCGTTGGTGTGCCTGCCGAGCGTATCGAGACCGAAGTCAACAAGCGTCTGCAGCAGACCGCCCGTCGTGCCAAGATTCCAGGTTTCCGCCCCGGCAAGGTGCCGATGAGTGTCATTCGTCAGCGCTACGAAGCTTCCGCGCGCCAGGAAGCCATGGGCGATCTGATCCAGGAAACCTTCTACGAAGCCGTGGTCGAGCAGAAGCTGAATCCGGCCGGTTCGCCGTCGGTAGAGCCCAAGTCCTTCGAGAAAGGCAAGGACCTGGAATACATCGCAACCTTCGAAGTCTTCCCGGAATTTACCGTTTCCGGCCTGGAAGACATCAAGGTCGAGCGCCTGCAGGCCGAAGTTTCCGATGCTGATGTCGACAATATGCTCGACGTCCTGCGCAAGCAGAACACCCGTTTCGAAGTAGTCGAGCGTGCCGCCCAGAACGATGACCAGTTGAACATCGACTTCGTCGGCAAGATCGACGGCGAAGCCTTCGCCGGCGGTTCCGCCAAAGGCACCCTGCTGGTACTGGGCTCCGGTCGCATGATCGCCGGCTTCGAAGAAGGGCTGGTGGGGGCGAAGGCCGGTGAAGAGCGTGTGCTCAACCTGACCTTCCCCGAGGACTACCAGAACCTGGACCTGGCCAACAAGGCTGCCGAGTTCACCGTTACCGTCAATAGCGTAGCCGAGCCCAAGCTGCCGGAACTGAACGAAGAGTTCTTCGCTCTGTTCGGCGTGAAGGAAACCGGTCTCGATGGCTTCCGCGCCGAAGTGCAGAAGAACATGGAGCGCGAGCTGCGCCAGGCGATCAAGTCCAAGGTCAAGAACCAGGTCATGGAAGGTCTGCTGCAGGCCAACCCGATCGAAGTGCCCAAGGCCCTGATCGGCAACGAAGTGAACCGTCTGCGCGTGCAGGCCGTCCAGCAGTTCGGTGGCAACATCAAGCCTGACCAACTGCCGGCCGAGCTGTTCGAAGAGCAGGCCAAGCGCCGTGTGGTGCTGGGCCTGATCGTCGCCGAAGTGGTCAAGCAGCACGAGCTGAAGGCCGACGAAGGTCGCGTTCGCGAAATGATCGAGGAAATGGCCTCGGCCTACCAGGAGCCCGAGCAGGTCGTCGCCTGGTACTTCAAGAACGAGCCCCAGCTGAACGAAGTCCGTTCTGTTGTACTGGAAGAACAAGTCGTAGATACTGTCCTGCAAAAGGCCACTGTGACCGATAAGCAGGTATCCTACGAAGAAGCGGTCAAGCCGGCCGAAGCTCCGCAAGCGGCCTGATTCGTTCCTCTCGTTCGAATCCCACAAGCCAGCCTTAGTGCTGGCTTGTGCGTCTTTGAGGCTTCACTATCTGTTAGGGAGTGATCGCAAGACATGTCTCGCAACTCTTTTATTCCGCACGTTCCCGATATCCAGGCCGCCGGTGGCCTGGTGCCCATGGTGGTGGAGCAGTCCGCCCGCGGCGAGCGAGCCTACGACATCTATTCGCGCCTGCTGAAGGAACGGATCATCTTCCTGGTCGGCCAGGTCGAGGACTACATGGCCAACCTGGTGGTTGCCCAGTTGCTGTTCCTGGAGGCTGAAAATCCCGAGAAGGACATTCATCTCTACATCAACTCGCCGGGTGGTTCGGTGACTGCCGGGATGTCCATCTACGACACCATGCAGTTCATCAAGCCCAACGTCTCGACCACCTGTATCGGCCAGGCGTGCAGCATGGGTGCCCTGCTGCTTGCGGGCGGTGCCGCCGGCAAGCGCTACTGCCTGCCGCATTCGCGGATGATGATCCACCAGCCGCTGGGCGGTTTCCAGGGCCAGGCCTCGGATATCGAGATCCATGCCAAGGAAATCCTCTTCATCAAGGAGCGTCTGAACCAGATCCTGGCGCACCACACCGGCCAGCCCCTGGACGTTATTGCCCGCGATACCGATCGTGACCGCTTCATGAGCGGTGACGAAGCCGTCAAGTATGGCCTGATCGACAAGGTCATGACCCAGCGCGACCTGGCCGTCTAAGGCTCCGCAATACTGGCGGTCGAGACATTCGGCCGCCTCGTGGGCTTGAAAATGCCCACAATTGCCTTCATCTTGTGTTTGAAGCTACCCATTGGATCGATCGAATGACTGATACCCGCAACGGCGAGGACAACGGCAAGCTGCTGTATTGCTCCTTCTGCGGCAAGAGCCAGCACGAAGTGCGCAAGTTGATTGCCGGCCCCTCGGTCTTTATCTGCGACGAGTGTGTCGACCTGTGCAATGACATCATCCGCGAGGAGGTGCAGGAAGCGCAGGCGGAAAGTAGTGGGCACAAACTTCCGGCGCCGAAAGAGATCCGCACCATCCTCGATCAGTACGTGATCGGGCAGGAGCGGGCCAAGAAGGTTCTGGCGGTAGCGGTATACAACCACTACAAGCGCCTCAACCAGCGTGACAAGAAGGACGATATCGAGCTCGGCAAGAGCAACATTCTGATGATCGGCCCAACCGGCTCGGGCAAGACCCTGCTGGCCGAGACCCTCGCACGTCTGCTGAACGTGCCGTTCACCATCGCCGATGCGACCACGCTGACGGAAGCGGGCTACGTGGGCGAGGATGTCGAGAACATCATCCAGAAGCTCTTGCAGAAGTGCGATTACGATGTGGAGAAGGCCCAGATGGGCATCGTCTACATCGACGAGATCGACAAGATCTCCCGGAAATCGGACAATCCCTCCATCACTCGCGACGTTTCCGGCGAGGGTGTGCAGCAGGCCCTGCTGAAGCTCATCGAGGGCACCGTTGCCTCGGTACCGCCGCAGGGCGGTCGCAAGCATCCGCAGCAGGAGTTCCTGCAGGTCGATACGCGCAACATCCTGTTCATCTGCGGCGGCGCTTTCGCCGGTCTGGAGCGGGTCATCCAGAACCGTTCCGCGCGCGGCGGCATCGGTTTCAATGCCGAAGTGCGCAGTCAGGAGATGGGCAAGAAGGTCGGCGAGGCGTTCAAGGAAGTCGAACCGGAAGATCTCGTCAAGTTCGGTCTTATTCCCGAGTTTGTAGGGCGTTTGCCGGTGATCGCGACTCTTGATGAGCTCGACGAGGCTGCGCTCATGCAGATCCTGACCGAGCCGAAGAACGCTCTCACCAAGCAGTACGCCAAGCTGTTCGAAATGGAAGGCGTCGATCTCGAATTCCGTCCGGACGCACTCAAGGCGGTTGCCCGCAAGGCGCTCGAACGCAAGACCGGTGCACGTGGCTTGCGTTCAATTCTCGAAGGTATCCTTCTCGATACCATGTACGAGATTCCCTCCCAGCAGGATGTCAGCAAGGTGGTCATCGATGAGAGTGTCATCGATGGCTCGTCGCAACCCCTGATGATCTACGAGAACAGCGAAAAGCCAGCCAAGGCTGCGCCTGAGGCATGAAAGAGCAGGGGCCTTCGGGCCCCTTTTCTTTTCCGACTGGCACGCTTGTTTTTTCCCGGGCCTAACCCCATCTTAGGCTGAAAGGTCTTCCTATCTGTTTCGTGGCCAAGTGCCGCTGTAGAGCCGACATTATGAAAACACTCGTCGAATTGCCCTTGCTGCCGCTACGTGACGTGGTGGTGTACCCGCACATGGTCATCCCGTTGTTCGTCGGTCGGGAAAAGTCCATCGAGGCCCTGGAGGCAGCGATGACCGGCGACAAGCAAATCCTCCTGCTGGCGCAGAAAAACCCCGCGGACGATGATCCGGGCGAAGATGGCCTGTACCGCATGGGTACGGTCGCTACCGTGCTGCAGTTGCTCAAGCTGCCGGATGGCACCGTCAAGGTGCTGGTCGAAGGCGAGCAGCGCGGCCAGGTCGAGCGCTTCATCGAGGAAGAAGGGCACATTCGTGCCGCGGTCCAGGCCATCGACGACGCCAATGTCGGCGAGCGCGAGGCCGAGGTCTTCACTCGCAGCCTGCTGAGCCAGTTCGAGCAATACGTCCAGTTGGGCAAGAAAGTCCCCGCCGAGGTGCTTTCCTCGCTGAACAGCATCGACGAGCCGAGCAGGCTGGTCGATACCATGGCCGCGCACATGGCGCTGAAGATCGAGCAGAAGCAGGACATCCTGGAGATCACCGACCTGTCGTCGCGGGTCGAGCATGTCCTGGCGCTGCTGGATGCCGAGATCGACCTGCTGCAGGTGGAAAAGCGTATCCGCGGCCGGGTCAAGAAGCAGATGGAGCGCAGCCAGCGCGAGTACTACCTGAATGAGCAGATGAAGGCCATTCAGAAGGAACTCGGCGATATCGACGAAGGGCACAACGAAGTCGAGGAGCTGAAGAAGCGCATCGACGCTGCCGGCCTGACCAAGGAGGCGCACACCAAGGCCACTGCCGAGCTGAACAAGCTCAAGCAGATGTCGCCGATGTCGGCGGAAGCCACCGTGGTGCGTTCCTACATAGACTGGCTGCTGAACGTGCCGTGGAAGGCCGAGAGCAAGGTGCGCCATGATCTCGCCAAGGCGGAAGACATCCTCGATGCCGACCATTATGGCCTGGAAGAGGTCAAGGAGCGCATTCTCGAGTATCTCGCCGTGCAAAAGCGGGTGAAGAAGCTCAAGGGCCCGGTCCTTTGCCTGGTGGGACCGCCCGGCGTGGGCAAGACCTCCCTGGCCGAATCCATCGCCCGCGCCACCAATCGCAAGTTCGTGCGCATGGCGCTCGGCGGCGTGCGTGACGAGGCCGAGATCCGCGGTCACCGTCGTACCTATATCGGCTCCATGCCGGGCCGCCTGATCCAGAAGATGACCAAGGTCGGCGTGCGCAACCCGCTGTTCCTCCTCGACGAAATCGACAAGATGGGCAGCGACATGCGCGGGGATCCCGCCTCGGCGCTGCTCGAGGTGCTCGACCCGGAGCAGAACCACAACTTCAACGATCACTACCTGGAAGTCGACTACGACCTGTCCGACGTGATGTTCCTCTGCACCGCGAACTCGATGAACATCCCGGCGCCCCTGCTGGATCGGATGGAAGTCATCCGCCTGCCGGGCTACACCGAGGACGAGAAGGTCAATATCGCCGCCAAGTACCTGATTCCGAAGCAGGTCCAGGCCAACGGCCTGAAGAAGGGCGAGCTGACCTTCGAGGAAGGCGCCCTGCGCGACATCATTCGCTACTACACCCGCGAAGCCGGGGTGCGCAGCCTCGAGCGGCAGATCGCCAAGGTCTGCCGCAAGGCGGTGAAGGAGCATGCCAAGCTCAAGCGTATCCAGGCGGTGGTGTCCAGCGAGACGCTGGAGAACTACCTCGGCGTGCGCAAGTTCCGTTATGGCCTCGCCGAACAGCAGGACCAGATCGGCCAGGTGACCGGGCTGGCCTGGACCCAGGTCGGCGGCGAGCTGCTTACCATCGAGGCGGCCGTGGTACCGGGCAAGGGCCAGTTGACCAAGACCGGATCGCTGGGTGACGTGATGGCGGAATCGATCACCGCGGCGTTGACCGTGGTGCGCAGCCGCGCCCAGAGCCTAGGAATCGCGGCGGACTTCCACGAGAAGCGTGACATCCATATCCACGTTCCGGAAGGCGCTACGCCGAAGGATGGCCCGAGCGCAGGCATCGGCATGTGCACGGCGCTGGTTTCGGCGATCACGCAGATCCCGGTGCGCGCCGACGTGGCAATGACCGGGGAGATCACCCTGCGTGGGCAGGTGCTGGCGATCGGCGGGCTGAAAGAAAAACTTTTGGCGGCGCACCGCGGCGGGATCAAGACGGTGATCATTCCCGAGGAAAATGTTCGCGACCTGAAGGAAATTCCGGACAATATTAAGAGTGATCTGGTTATTAAACCGGTTAAATGGATTGACGAAGTCCTGCAAATTGCGCTGCAATACGCCCCGGAGCCCTTGCCCGATGCGGCTCCGGAGATGGTTGCAAAGGATGAAAAACGCGAGCCTGATTCCAAGGAGCGAATTAGCACGCATTAGTCGGTAGGTATTCTTGACACTGTTTTTGGGCCCTTGTTATAAAGCGGCACTTGCTGAGTCAGTTGGCCTACCAGCGCAGAATTTCCTTACACCTAACACATAGAAACATACTCAACAGAAATAAGGGGACTTAGAGTGAACAAGTCGGAACTGATCGATGCAATTGCCGCATCTGCTGATATCCCGAAAGCTGTTGCCGGTCGCGCACTGGACGCAGTGATCGAGTCCGTCACTGGCGCCCTGAAGGCTGGTGACTCCGTCGTGCTGGTTGGTTTCGGCACCTTCGCTGTCAAAGAGCGCGCTGCTCGCACCGGTCGCAACCCGCAAACTGGCAAGCCGATCAAGATCGCCGCTGCCAAGATCCCGGGCTTCAAAGCCGGTAAAGCCCTGAAGGATGCTGTCAACTAAGCGTCTTTTGGGACTCGTTCTACCCAGGTCGGCCAAGGCTGGCCTGGCTGCGGAGCGGTAGTTCAGTCGGTTAGAATACCGGCCTGTCACGCCGGGGGTCGCGGGTTCGAGTCCCGTCCGCTCCGCCAGTTACGAGAAGGCGCATCCTCGGATGCGCCTTTCTTATATCCGCATCTCTTACCCACGCCGCGCCGCCCAAGACGGCTGGTCGTGGCAGTTTTTGGGGGCTGCATGCTGCAGAACATCAGGGATAATTCCCAGGGCTGGATCGCCAAGACCATCATTGGCGTGATCATCGTTCTCCTGTCGCTGACCGGCTTCGACGCGATCATCCGGGCCACCGACCACTCCAACGTGGCCGCCAAGGTCAACGGCGACGATATCAGTCTCAATGAAGTCCAACAGGCCGTGGACATGCAGCGTCGCCAGCTGCTGCAACGCCTGGGCAAGGATTTCGATCCGTCCATGCTGGATGACAAGCTGCTCAAGGAAGCGGCCCTGAAGGGGCTGATCGAGCGTACCCTGCTGCTCCAGGCCGCCAAGGACGACAAGTTCGCTTTCTCCGACCAGGCGCTGGACCAGTTGATCCTGCAAACTCCCGAGTTCCAGGTCGACGGCAAGTTCAACGCGGATCGCTTCGACCAGGTCATCCGCCAGATGAACTACAGCCGCATGCAGTTCCGCCAGATGCTCGGCCAGGAAATGCTCATCGGCCAGCTTCGCGCCGGCCTGGCGGGCACCGGTTTCGTCACCGACAACGAATTGCAGTCCTTCGCTCGCCTCGAGAAGCAGACCCGCGACTTCGCCACCCTGGCGATCAAGGCCGACGCCTCCAAGAGCAGCGTGAGCGAGGACGAGGTGAAGGCCTTCTACGAAGGCCACAAGAGCGAGTTCATGACTCCCGAGCAGGTGGTCGTCGAATACGTGGAACTGAAGAAGTCCTCCTTCTTCGACCAGGTCAAGGTGAAGCAGGAAGACCTCGAGGCGTTGTACCAGAAGGAAATCGCCAACCTCTCCGAGCAGCGCGATGCCGCACACATCCTGATCGAGGTGAACGACAAGGTCGGCGACGAGCAGGCCAAGGCGAAGATCGACGAGATCAAGGCTCGCCTGGCCAAGGGCGAGGATTTCGCCGCGCTGGCCAAGGAGTTCTCCCAGGATATCGGCTCGGCCGCCACCGGCGGCGACCTGGGCTACGCCGGTCGCGGCGTGTACGACCCCGCGTTCGAGGAGGCGCTGTATGCGCTGAAGCAAGGTGAGGTATCCGCCCCGGTGAAGACTCCGTACGGCTACCACCTGATCAAGCTGCTGGGCGTGCAGGCGCCGGAAGTACCGAGCCTGGAAAGCCTCAAGCCGAAGCTCGAGGACGAACTGAAGAAGCAGATGGTCGAGCAGCGTTTCGTCGAGGCTACCAAGGACCTGGAAAGCTCCGCCTACGAAGCCGCCGACCTGAGCCAGCCGGCGCAGGAAATGGGCCTGAAGGTCCAGACCAGCCAGCCGTTCGGACGTTCGGGGGGCGACGGCATCGCTGCCAACCGCCAGATCGTGCAGACCGCGTTCAGCCCCGAGGTGCTGGAAGAAGCGGCCAACAGTGGCGCCATCGAGCTGGATCCGGACACCGTGGTGGTGCTGCGGGTCAAGGAACACAACAAGCCGAAGGAGCAACCGCTGGAGCAGGTCGCGGCAAACATCCGCGAGCGCCTGGCCGCCGAAAAGGCCGCCGAGGAGGCGCAGAAGCGTGGCGAGGCCCTGATTGCAGAGCTGCGTGAAGGCCGTACCTCTTCCGCAGCGGGTGAGTCGTGGAAAGTGGTCGAGGCGGCCTCCCGCGGCCAGGAAGGCGTCGATCCGAAACTGCTCCAGGCGGTGTTCCGCATGCAGCGTCCGGAGGCCAAGGACAAGCCTTCGCTCTCTGGCGTGACCCTGGCCAATGGCGATTACGTGGTGATCCGCCTGAATGGCGTCAGCGAGCCGGAGGAGGCTATCTCCGACGACGAGAAGGCCATGTACCGCCGCTTCCTGGCTTCGCGCAGCGGACAGGCAGACTTCGCCGCCTTCCGCCGTCAGTTGCAGGACAAGGCGGAAGTCGAGAAATACTGAGACCTAGATGCAGAGAAAAGGCCGCTTACGCGGCCTTTTCTTTATTCCGCCCATGAAAAATGGCCGCTCGAAGCGGCCATTTTTCATGGGCGGGGTGATCAGTCGTCGTCCAGCGGGCCCATGGCGGTAGTGTTGAAGCCGCCATCGACGTAGAGGATCTCGCCACTGATACCGCTGGCCAGGTCTGAACAGAGGAAGGCGCCGGCATTGCCGACTTCCTCGATGGTGACGTTGCGCCGCAGCGGCGTCTGCCGCTCGTTGGCGGCCAGCATCTTGCGGAAACTCTTGATCCCGGAGGCGGCGAGCGTTCGGATCGGCCCGGCGGAAACCGCATTGACCCGGGTGCCTTCCGCGCCCAGGCTGCCGGCCAGGTAGCGGACCCCGGCCTCCAGGCTGGCCTTGGCCATGCCCATTACGTTGTAGTTCGGCATGGTCCGTTCGGCGCCCAGGTAGGAGAGGGTCAGCAGGCTGCCGTTGCGGCCCTTCATCATTTCCCGTCCGGCCTTGGCCAGGGCGATGAAGCTGTAGGCGCTGATGTCGTGGGCGATGCGGAAGCCCTCGCGGGTGGTCACCGCGGTGAAGTCGCCGTCGAGCTGATCGCCTGGAGCGAATCCGACGGAGTGGACGATGATGTCCAGGCCGTCCCAGTGCTTGCCCAGGGCGGCGAACACCGCTTCGATCTGGCTGTCGTCGGCCACGTCACAGGGGAAGCACAGCTCCGGCCGCGAGCCCCAGCCACTGGCGAACTCCTCCACCCGGCCCCTGAGCTTGTCGTTCTGGTAGGTGAAGGCCAGTTCGGCGCCTTCCCGGTGCATGGCGGCGGCGATGCCGGAAGCGATGGAGAGCTTGCTGGCGACTCCGACGATCAGGGCGCGTTTTCCTGTGAGAAATCCCATGGTCCGTTCCTTGTCTGCTACTCAGTTTTCCGCGCTTGCCGGGGCCATGAAGGCAGCCTCCAGCAATTGCTGCGTATAGGGATGTTGCGGCGAGGCGAAAACCGCTTCGGCGCTGCCCTGTTCCACCACCTTGCCATGTCGAACCACCATCAGCTGGTGGCTGAGCGCCTTGACCACCGCCAGGTCGTGGCTGATGAACAGGTAGGTGAGGTTGTACTTGCCCTGCAGTTGCCGCAGCAATTCCACGACCTGGCGCTGCACGGTGCGGTCGAGCGCCGAGGTCGGTTCGTCGAGCAGGATCAGTGCCGGTTTCAGCACCAGTGCCCGGGCGATGGCGATGCGCTGGCGCTGGCCGCC
>NZ_KV800315.1:267256-320516 GCF_001810205.1 Pseudomonas sp. HMSC076A11
GCGATGGCGATGCGCTGGCGCTGGCCGCCGGAGAATTCGTGGGGGTAACGGTAGCGGGTCTGCGGATCGAGCCCGACCTCCACCAGCGCGTCGATGATCGCCTGCTCCTGTTCGGCCTCGCTGCCGATCCTATGGATGCGCAGGCCTTCGCCGACGATCTCGCCGACACACATGCGTGGGCTGAGGCTGCCATACGGGTCCTGGAACACCACCTGCATCTCGCGGCGCAGCGGGCGCACGTCATGTTGCGCGAGACCGTCCAGCCGGGTGCCTTCGAAGCGGATGCCGCCCTGGCTTTCCAGCAGCCGCAGGATCGCCAGGCCAAGGGTCGACTTGCCCGAGCCGCTTTCGCCAACGATGCCCAGCGTCTGCCCGCGGGGTAGTTCGAAATTGACCCCGTCGACCGCCTTGACGTGGTCCACGGTGCGGCGGAACACGCCTTTGCGGATCGGGAACCAGACCCGCAGGTCGTCCACCGCCAACAGGGTTTCACCCGGCGGGTTGCTTGCCGGCGCACCGCTGGGCTCGGCGTTGAGCAGCTCGCGGGTATAGGGGTGTCGCGGGGCTGCGAAGAGTTCCTGGCAGGAAGCCTGCTCGACGATCCGCCCTTGTTGCATGACGCAGACGCGGTGGGCGATGCGCCGGACCAGGTTGAGGTCGTGGGTGATCAGCAGCAGGGACATGCCCAGGCGTGCCTGCAGGTCCTTGAGCAGATCGAGGATCTTCAACTGGACGGTGACGTCGAGCGCGGTGGTCGGTTCGTCGGCGATCAGCAGTTGCGGCTCGCAGGCCAGGGCCATGGCGATCATCACGCGCTGCCGCTGGCCGCCGGAGAGTTCGTGTGGATAGGCTTTCAGGCGCTTGGCCGGCTCGGGGATGCCGACCAGCTCGAGCAGTTCGAGAATTCTCGCGCTGGCCTTGGCGCCACCCAGGCCCTTGTGCAGGGCGAGGACCTCGGCGAGCTGCTTCTCGATGGTATGCAGCGGATTGAGCGAGGTCATGGGTTCCTGGAAGACCATGGCGATGCGGTTGCCGCGGATCCCGCGCAGGCGCCGTTCCGGGAGCTTGAGCAGATCCTCGCCCTGGTAGTGGATGCTGCCTGCTGGGTGGCTGGCGACGGAGTAGGGCAGCAGGCGCAGGATCGAGTGGGCGGTCACCGACTTGCCCGAGCCGCTTTCGCCGACCAGGGCCAGGGTCTCGCCCTGGCGGATGTCGAAGCTGACGCCTTCGACCACCCGCTGGCGTTGCTCGCCGGAGAGGAATTCGACGGCGAGGTCGCGGATTTCCAGAATGTTCTCGCTCATCTCATTTCCTCGGGTCGAAAGCGTCGCGGGCGGCTTCGCCGATGAACACCAGCAGGCTCAGCATGACCGCCAGCACCACGAAGGCGGAAATGCCCAGCCAGGGTGCCTGGAGGTTGGACTTGCCCTGGGCGACCAACTCGCCCAGCGACGGCGCGCCAGGCGGCAGGCCGAAGCCGAGGAAGTCCAGGGAGGTGAGGGTGCCGATGGCGCCGGTGAGGATGAACGGCATGAAGGTCAGGGTCGAGATCATCGCGTTCGGCAGGATGTGACGGAACATGATGGCGCTGTTGCGCATGCCGAGGGCCCGGGCGGCGCGGACGTATTCCAGGTTGCGCCCGCGGAGGAACTCGGCGCGGACCACGTCCACCAGGCTCATCCAGGAAAACAGCAGCATGATGCCCAGCAGCCACCAGAAGTTCGGCTGGACGAAGCTGGCCAGGATGATCAGCAGGTAGAGCACCGGCAGCCCCGACCAGACTTCCAGGAAACGCTGGCCGAGCAGGTCGACCCAGCCGCCGTAGTAGCCTTGCAGGGCGCCGACGGTGACGCCGATCAGAGAACTGAGCACGGTCAGGGTCAGGGCGAAGAGGATCGACACGCGGAAGCCGTAGATCACCCGGGCGAGCACGTCGCGGGCCTGGTCGTCGGTGCCCAGCCAGTTTTCCGCCGACGGCGGGGCGGGGGCGGGAACCTTCAGCTCGTAGTTGATGGTGTCGTAGCTGTAGGGGATCGGCGGCCAAAGCACCCAGCCGTCCTTCTCGGCGATCAGTTGGCTGATGTAGGGGCTCTTGTAGTTGGCTTCCAGGGGGAATTCGCCGCCGAAGGTGGTTTCCGGGTAGCGTTTGAAGACCGGGAAGTACCAGCCGCCGTCGTAATGCACGACCAGCGGTTTGTCGTTGGCGATCAGTTCGGCGCCGAGGCTGCCGACGAACAGGATGAGGAACAGCCAGAGCGACCACCAGCCACGCTTGTTGCTCTTGAAGCGGGCCCAGCGGCGCTGGTTGATGGGAGACAGGCGCATCGGATTACTCCCGGTTCTCGAAGTCGATGCGCGGATCGACCAGGGTGTAGACGATATCGCTGATCAGCTTCATGACCAGCCCGAACAGGGTGAAGATGAACAGCGTGCCGAAGACCACCGGGTAGTCGCGGTTCATCGCCGCTTCGAAGCTGAGCAGGCCGAGGCCGTCGAGGGAGAAGATCACCTCGATCAACAGCGAACCGGTGAAGAAGATCCCCAGCAGCGCAGCCGGCAGGCCGGCAATCACCAGCAGCATGGCGTTGCGGAATACGTGCCCGTAGAGCACGCGGCGTTCGGTCAGGCCCTTGGCGCGGGCGGTGACCACGTATTGCTTGCCGATCTCGTCGAGGAAGCTGTTCTTGGTCAGCAGCGTGATGGTGGCGAAGTTGCCGATCACCAGGGCGGTTACCGGCAAGGCCAGGTGCCAGAAATAGTCGAGCACCTTGCCGCCGAGGCTGAGCTGGTCGAAGTTGTTCGAGGTCAGGCCGCGCAGGGGGAACCAGTCCCAGTAGCTGCCGCCGGCGAACAGCACCACCAGCAGGATGGCGAAGAGGAAGGCGGGAATGGCGTAGCCGACGATGATCGCCGAGCTGGTCCAGATGTCGAAGACGCTGCCATGGCGGACCGCCTTGGCGATCCCCAGCGGGATCGACACCAGGTACATGATCAGCGTGCTCCAGAGCCCGAGCGAGATCGACACCGGCAATTTCTCGATGATCAGGTCGGTGACCTTGGCGTCGCGGAAGAAGCTCTGCCCGAAGTCCAGGTGCAGGTAGTTCTTCAGCATGATCATGAAGCGCTCGGGGGCCGACTTGTCGAAGCCGTACATGCGCTCGATCTCTTTCACCAGTTCCGGGTCCAGGCCTTGCGCGCCGCGGTATTGCGAGCCGGCCACGGCGACTTCGCCGCCGCCGCCGGAGATGCGCCCGGTGGCGCCGCCGGAAGCGGCGTCGAAGCCTTCCAGCTTGGCGATCATCTGCTCCACCGGACCGCCGGGAGCGGCCTGGATGATGATGAAGTTGATCAGCAGGATGCCGAACAGGGTAGGGACGATCAGCAGCAGGCGCCGCAGGATATAGGAGAGCATGCGGCGTTACTCCCGTTCCGGCTCGGCGTCTTGCGCGGCTTCGGCTTGCGCCTTGCTCGGCAGCGCCTTGTCGCTGGTCTGCCACCAGGTCATCAGGCCCCAGTCGTAGAGTGGCGTCACCTTCGGCCGGCCGAAACGGTTCCAGTAGGCGACCCGCCAGGTATCGACGTAGTAGTTGGGAACCACGTAGTAGCCCCACGACAGTACGCGGTCGAGGGCGCGGGTATGGTCGATCAGGCTTTGCCGCGAGTCGGACTGGATCAGGCTTTCCACCAGGCTGTCGATGGCCGGGTCCTTGAGGCCGATGAAGTTGCGGCTGCCGGCCTTGTCGGCGCTGCTGGAATGCCAGAACTCTCGCTGTTCGTTGCCTGGCGAGTTGGATTGCGGCCAGGTCGCCGAGGTCATGTCGAAATCCCGCGAGCGCAGGCGGTTGACGAACTGCGAGACGTCGACGCGACGGATCTGCATGTCGATGCCAAGTTCGGCCAGGTTGCGCTTGAACGGCAGGATGACCCGTTCCATGTTGGCCTGGAACAGCATGAATTCGAAGCTCAGTGGCTGGCCGTCGGGACCTACCATGCGGTTGTTCTCGATCCTGTAGCCGGCCTCGGTGAGCAACTGGTAGGCCTTGCGCCGCTGCTCGCGGATCACCCCGCTGCCGTCGTTGACCGGATTCTGGAAGACCTGGTCGAAGGCCTCGTCGGGAATCTTGCCGCGCAGCGGTTCGAGGATCTTCAGCTCGGCTTCGCTGGGCAACTGGTGGGCGGCCATCTCCGAGTTCTCGAAATAGCTGTTGGTGCGCTTGTAGGAGCTGAAGAACAGCTGCTTGTTCGACCATTCGAAGTCGAACAGCAGGCTGATCGCCTGGCGTACCCGGCGGTCCTGGAACACCGGGCGGCGGATATTGAAGGCGAAGCCCTGCATCCCCACCGGGTTGTGGTTGTGGATGCTGGCCTTGATGAAGCGCCCGTCGCGCAATGCCGGCGACTCGTAGCCGGTGGCCCAGTCCTTCGCCGAATATTCGAGGTTGACGTCGTACTGGCCGGCCTTGAAGGCTTCCAGGGCGACCGACATGTCGCGATAGGAGTCGATGGTGATGGTGTCGAAGTTATAGAGTCCGCGGGAGACCGGAAGGTCCTTGGCCCACCAGTCCTTGACTCGCTCGTAGCTGATGGAGCGTCCCGGATCGACCTTGGCGATGCGGTAGGGACCGCTGCCTACCGGGATTTCCATGCCGGTCTTGGAAAAGTCGCGGTCGGCCCACCAGTGTTTCGGCAGGATCGCGATCTGCCCGAGGATCAGCGGCAGTTCGCGGTTGCCGGCGTGCTTGAAGTCGAAGCGCACGCGAAGCTTGTCCTCGGCGACCACCTTGTCGACGTCCGCATAGTAGTTGCGGTACATCGGGTCGCCCTTGCTCACCAGCGTCTCGAAGGTGAACACCACGTCTTCGGCGGTGACCGGCGTGCCATCGCTGAAACGGGCCTGGGGACGCAGGTAGAAGCGCACGTAGCTGTTGTCCGGTGCCTTCTCGATCTTCTCCGCGAGCAGGCCGTATTCGGTGAACGGCTCGTCCTGCGACTGGAAGGCCAGGGTGTCGTAGATCAGGCCCAGCGAAGGGGCCGAGACGCCCTTGCCGATGAACGGGTTGAGGCTGTCGAAGCCGCCGAAGTCGGCCTGGCGGAGGATGCCGCCTTTCGGCGCATCCGGATTCACGTAGTCGAAATGCTTGAAATCGGCGGGATACTTCGGAGGCTCATCGTAGAGCGTCAGTGCATGTTTCGGGGCGGCGAGGAGCGGGCCGCAGCAGCCGAGCAGCAGGGCTGCCAGCAGAGGGGTGAAGCGGGGACGGATCATCGGGACGTCTCCAGGTTTTTCTGCCACCACGCGCGCAGGCCCAGGGTGTAGGGCGGGGTGGCGACGAAGGCGAAGCGGTTGCGGTACGCCAGACGGTGCGAATTGAGGTACCAGTTGGGAATGCTGTAGTACTGCCAGAGCAAGGTCCGGTCCAGGGCGCGCGCGGCGGCGACCTGTTCGTCGCGGCTGTGGGCGCCGAGCAGGCGGTTGAGCATGGCGTCGACCACCGGGTTGGCGATGCCCGCGTAATTCTTGCTGCCCTTGACCTTCACCTGGCTGGAGTGGAAGTACTGCCACTGTTCCAGGCCGGGACTGAGGGTCTGTGGCAGGGTCATGAGGATCATGTCGTAGTCGAACTGGTCCAGGCGCTGCTTGTATTGGGCGCGGTCGACGGTACGCAGGCGCGCGTCGATGCCGATGCTGGCGAGGTTTTCGCGATAGGGCTGGAGAATACGCTCCAGGCTCGGATTGACCAGCAGGATTTCGAAGCGCAGCGGTTCGCCCTTTTTATTCAGCAGTCGGTCGCCGGACAGCTTCCAGCCGGCATCGGCCAGTAGACCGAGTGCATGCCTGAGGGTTTCACGGGGAATGCCGCGCCCCTCGGTGGTCGGCAGGCTGAACGGCTGTTTGAACAACTGCGCCGGCAATTGCTTGCGGTACGGCGACAGGTACAGCCATTCCTGGCCCTCCGGGACGCCGCTGGCGGCGAATTCGCTGTTCGGGTAGTAGCTGCGCGAGCGCAGGTAGGAATTGCTGAAGAGGGCGCGATTGGTCCATTCGAAGTCGAACATCTCGCCCAGCGCCTGGCGTAGCGCGCGCTCCTTGAACACGGCGCGACGGGTGTTCATGAACAACGCCTGGGTCTGGCTGGGGATCTGGTGCGGGATTTCCGTGCGGATCACACCGCCGCGCAGAACCGCGGGGAAGCGATAGTTGTTCAGCCAGTTCTTCGCCTGGTGCTCGATGTAGAAGTCGAACTCGCCGGCCTTGAAGGCTTCGAAGGCGACGCCGTTGTCCCGGTAGAAGTCCACCACGACCCGGTCGAAATTGTATTTGCCGCGGTTCACCGGCAGTTTTTCGCCCCACCAGCCCTTCACGCGTTCGAACACCAGGCGGCGTCCGGGATCGACCTCGACGATGCGATAGGGACCGCTGCCCAGCGGCGCGGTGAAGGTGGTGGCGCGGAAGTCGCGATCCTTCCAGTAATGCTGCGGCAGCACCGGAAGCTCGCCCAGGCGCAGGATCAGCAGCGGGTTGCCGGAGCGCCGCAGGACGAAACGCACCCGGTGGGGGGTGAGGATATCGACCCGCTTCACCTCCTGCAGGTAGGTGCGGTACATCGGGTGCCCCTGCTTGACCAGGGTGCGATAGGAAAAGGCCACGTCGCTGGCGGTGATCGGCCTGCCGTCGTGGAAGCGCGCTTCCGGCCGCAGGTTGAATACCACCCAGCTGCGGTTTTCCGCGTATTCCACGCTCTTCGCGATCAGGCCATAGCTGGAGGCTGGTTCGTCGCCGGACGGGTCGTACAGGCCGGTGCCCACCATCAATGGTTCGTTCAGCTCGTTGACTCCGTACTGGAGGAAATCGCCGGTGCCGATCGGGCTGGTGCCTTTCAGGGTGTAGGGGTTGAGCGTGTCGAAGCTGCCCGAGGCCATCAGGCGCAAGGTGCCGCCTTTGGGGGCGTCGGGATTGGTCCAGTCGAAGTGCTGGAAATTGGCCGGATACTTGAGCGTGCCGAATTGGGCATAACCATGGCTCTGGGTAATCGCGGCGAAGCTGGGCAGGCTCACGGCCAGGCCGAGGATCAGGAAGGAGAGGCGACGCATCAGGCGTGTGTCCGGGTCCTTGGCTATTTTTGACAACGAATCGTCAGGCAACAGTAACACCTTGCCCGCACAGGAAAAAAGAGGGAGCGCGGGCCTGTCCGGCCTAGGGTCCGGGGTTCTGGCCGCGCTTGCGAAAACGCCACGCCGGCAGGAGCGGGCGTGGCGTTTCGGGACGGCCTGCAATGGGCTGTCAGCGGCTCGCGGTGTCCAGGTACAGGGTCAGGGTCTGGCCGGGCTTGAGCGCCTGCTTGCTGCGCGGGTTCCAGCGCTGCAGGTGCTTCATCTCGACATTGAAGCGCTTGGCGATCAGGTACATCGAGTCGCCTTGCTTGACCTTGTAGTAGGTGGCGCTGTCGCGCTTGCCGGCGGCGTTTCCCTTGCGGGCCGCCAGGGCCTGGGTGCCGCCTTGCAGCTTGAGGGTCTGGCCGACCTTCAGGGCGTGCTTGTCCAGGCCGTTCCAGCGCTTCAGGTCGTTGACGTCGACGCCGTTGTTGCGGGCGATCTGCCACAGGCTGTCGCCGTTCTTGACCTTATAGGAGCGGGTCCTGGCCGGGGTGGAAGCCTGTCGGGCGAGTTGCTGGTAGACCGGCTTGACGGCGCCGCCGGCGATCTGCCCGGGGATGCTCAGTTGCTGGCCCTTGCGCAGGTGGTTGCTGGACAGGCGGTTGGCGCTCTTGAGCTCTGCTACGGTGATCCGATAGCGGTTGGCGATGCTGTGCAGGCTGTCGCCGCTACGCACCCGGTATTGCTGCCAGGCGGTGACTTCCTTCGGCTTGAGGGTGTCCAGCGAGGCGGTCAGGAACGCCGCTTTCTCCATCGGCACCAACAGTTGCTGGGGGCCGTCCATGGTCACGCGGCGCTTGTAGGCCGGGTTCAGCTGGTACAGCTCGTCCTCGTCCAGGTTCGCCAGCGCGGCGACGCTGGACAGGTCGATCCCGCGCTTGACCCGGACGGCCTGGAAGTAGGGCTCGTTGTTGATCGGGTTCAGGCTGATGCCGTAGGAATCCGGCGCCATGACGATCTGTGAGAGGGCGAGCAGCTTGGGTACGTAGTCCTGGGTTTCCTGCGGCAGCGGCAGGTTCCAGTAGTCGGTCGGCAGGCCCAGTTTCTCGTTGCGTTCGATGGCGCGGCTGACAGTGCCTTCGCCGGCGTTGTAGGCCGCCAGGGCGAGCATCCAGTCGCCGTTGAACATGTCGTGCAGGCGCTCGAGATAGGTCAGGGCGGCATTGGTCGAGGCGGTGATGTCGCGGCGACCGTCGTAGAAATTGGTCTGGCGCAGGTTGAAATGCTGGCCGGTGGCGGGAATGAACTGCCAGAGGCCGGCGGCGTTGCTGCGCGACAGGGCGAAGGGGTTATAGGCGCTTTCGATGACCGGCAGCAGCGCCAGTTCGAGCGGCATGTTGCGTTCTTCCAGGCGCTCGACCACGTAGTGCATGTAGAGGCTGCCGCGCGCGCTCGATTGTTCGAGGAACGACTGGTTGCTGAGGAACCAGAGGCGCTGGCGTTCGATGCGCGGGTTGGTGCTGATTGCATCCTGGAGCTGGAAACCGTCGCGCATGCGGTCCCAGATGTCGTTGTAGGCGGCGTTCTGGCCGGGCTGGGTATGCAGCCAGGAGGGGTTGAACTGGACGTCGACGGCTCGGGCGCCGGGACGTGCTGCTTTGGCCTGGGCCTCCCCCTTGATCTGGCCGCTGCCCTGGCAGCCGGCGAGCGCACCGGCGATGAGCAGGATGGACACCCGAACGGCGCGAGCCAGGGCGTCTAGATCGGGGGTTTTACGTGTCTGTGGCGGCATCGGCTGAGTGCTGTTCCGGGCAAAAATTCAGCCGATTCTAGAAATGACCTCAAGAGTGGTCAAGATTTCGCCAACCTTCAGAACTGGTCCTTCCAGGCCCTCAGGACGGCGAAAACCTCCTCCGGGGTGCGGTTTTGCTGGCCGCTCCGCTGGTCGGCTTTTTTCTTAACAGATTTTTCCGAAACGCGAAGAAATGGATTGGTCGACAATTCCAGCGAGATTTCCGACGGCAGGGTGATGCGGTCCCGTTCGCGCAGCCGGGTCGCTTCCTCGAAGCGTTCCCGCAGCGCCGCGTTGTCGGGCTCCACCGCCAGCGCGAAGCGCAGGTTGCTCAGCGTGTACTCGTGGGTGCAGTAGACCCGGGTGTTGGCCGGCAGCGCGGCCAGTCGCGCCAGGGAATGGTGCATCTGCGCCGGGGTGCCTTCGAAGAGACGGCCGCAGCCGGCGGCGAACAGGGTGTCGCCGCAGAACAGCAGCGGCGTCTCCGCCGGGTGGTAGTAGGCGATATGGCCGAGGGTATGGCCGGGCACGTGGAAGATCTCGAAGACCAGGCCGAGCACCTCGACCCGTTCGCCGTCTTCCAGCGCCAGGTCGCGGGCCGGGATCTTCTCGTTGGCCGGGCCGAGAACCCGCGCGCCGGTCAGTTCCTTCAGGGCCGCGACGCCGCCGACGTGGTCGTGATGGTGGTGGGTCACCAGGATATCGCTCAACCGCCAGTCGGGATGGGCGGCCAGCCAGGCTTCCACCGGCTTGGCATCGCCGGGGTCGACCACCGCGCAGCGACGGCTTGTCGCATCTTGCAACAGCCAGATGTAGTTGTCGTTGAAGGCGGGCAGGGCGTCGATCTGTATCATGGGTCGATGTCGCTAAGCAGAAGTCATTGGCGCATAGTATTGCTTATTTTCCCGTCGTGCCGGCGTCCGTCGCCGCGAAGGGGAAGACGCTGGAGGTACGCATGAACGAACCGCAAGCCTTCGCCCAGACCGATGCCGAGTGGCTGGCATCGATCAACCGGGCGCGCGACTGGTTCCAGGGCCCGCTGGGCAGCCTGATGCTGGCCGAGGAGCGACGCCTGTTGTGCGACGAGCTGACCCGTTACTTCGGTGGCTACCTGGTGCACTACGGGCCGCATGCCGAACTGCCGCCGAGCACCGGGCAGATTCAGCGCGGCGTGCGCCTGGGGCCGCCGCTGCCGGGCGTGGACATCGCCTGCGAAGAGGGCGCCTGGCCGCTCAGCGAACATGCCGCGGACGTGGTCCTGCTGCAACACGGCCTGGATTTCTGCCTGTCGCCTCACCGTCTCCTGCGCGAAGCCGCGCGTACCGTTCGTCCGGGCGGCCACCTGCTGCTGATCGGCATCAACCCATGGAGCCTGTGGGGCATCCGTCATTATTTCGCCGGGGATGCCTTGCGCCAGGCCCGCTGCATTCCTCCGTCGCGGGCCTGCGATTGGCTCAACCTGCTGGGCTTCGCGCTGGAGAAACGGCGCTTCGGGTGCTATCGTCCGCCGCTTGCGTCGGCAGCCTGGCAATCGCGCCTGGCTCGCCTGGAGCGCTGGGGCGACGCCTGGCAGTCTTCGGGCGCCGGCTTCTATCTATTGGTGGCACGCAAGCTGGTCGTGGGGTTGCGCCCGTTGCGCCAGAGCAAGCGCGAACCGCGCGGTCAGCTGGTGCCCATGCCGGTGGCGAAAGTCAGCCGGCGAGATTCCGAAATTTAGGCATGACAGATAAAGAACAGGTAGTGATCTATACCGACGGCGCCTGCAAGGGCAACCCTGGGCGCGGCGGCTGGGGGGCGTTGCTCCTCTACAAGGGCGCCGAGCGAGAGCTTTGGGGCGGCGAGCCGGACACCACCAACAACCGCATGGAGCTGATGGCGGCGATCCAGGCGCTGGCGGCACTCAAGCGTTCCTGTCCGATCCGTCTGATCACCGACTCGGAATACGTGATGCGCGGCATCACCGAATGGTTGCCGAACTGGAAGAAGCGCGGCTGGAAGACCGCCAGCAAGCAGCCGGTCAAGAATGCCGACCTCTGGCAGGCCCTGGATGAACAGGTCGCCCGGCACCAGGTGGAGTGGCAGTGGGTCCGCGGGCATACCGGCGACCCCGGCAACGAGCGGGCCGACCAGTTGGCCAACCGTGGCGTCGCCGAATTGCCGCGCTGAGCGGCCACACCGAAACAAGCGTTCAGCAGCCACGGCTGCAGCGAAACAGAGAAAGGCTCTATAGATGCGTAGCGTCGTACTGGATACCGAAACCACCGGCATGCCGGTGACCGATGGTCACCGGATCATCGAGATCGGCTGTGTCGAGCTGGAGGGGCGCCGCCTGACCGGTCGCCACTTCCACGTCTACCTGCAACCCGATCGCGAGGTCGACGAAGGGGCGATCGCCGTCCACGGCATCACCAACGAATACCTGAAGGACAAGCCGCGCTTCCGCGAGGTCGCCAACGATTTCTTCGAATTCATCCGCGGCGCCCAGCTGATCATCCACAACGCGGCGTTCGATATCGGCTTCATCAACAACGAGTTCGCCCTGCTGGGCCAGCAGGACCGCTCGGACGTGACCGAGTACTGCTCGGTGCTGGATACCCTGCTGATGGCCCGCGAGCGCCATCCGGGCCAGCGCAACAACCTCGATGCGTTGTGCAAGCGCTACGGCGTGGACAACTCCGGTCGCGACCTGCACGGCGCGTTGCTCGACGCCGAGATCCTCGCCGACGTCTACCTGGCGATGACCGGCGGCCAGACCAGCCTGTCGCTGGCCGGCAGCGGCGCGGAAGGCGACGGCAGCGGCCGGCCGATGGTCAGCCCGATCCGTCGGCTCGATCCGGCGCGGGTAGCCACCCCGGTGCTGCGCGCCAACGCCGAAGAGCTGGCTGCGCATGCGGCGCGGCTGGCGGTGATCGAGAAGTCGGCAGGTGGTCCGTCACTCTGGGCGCAACTGGAGGCGCCGGTCGGCGAATAGCCTGCCCATGCACCACGGGCGCCGCGTTCAGCGTGTCGCCCGGTCCACCAGCAAGGTGTCGCAGAACTGCTCGAAACGGCGGATCCTGCCGTCCTCTACCGTCCATACGTGTGCCACACGCGCTTCGAACGACTTGCCGCTGCGACGGTGGGTCGCTGCATATCGACCGACGGCGACCACGCTGTCGCCGCCGTCGATCAGGCGCTCGATCTCGACCCTGAAGCCCTCCCAGTCCCGCTGCAAGGCCTGGAACACACCGGCGCCGATGGCGGCCGCGCCGACATAGGTGCCGGCCAGCGGGAAACCGGCCATTTCCGTCCATTCGGTGCGTTCGTCCATGTCCGCCAGCATTCCGGCGAGGTTCCCACGGCTAGAGGCCGCATAGTGATCGCTGACGATCCGATAAGCGCTGCGCATCGTTGTCGCTCCGTAGCAGGGCAGAGAGGTCCATGCTCCTCGCTGGCGGGAGAGGAGGCAAGCGCGGCGCGCCGACTTGTGTTGCCGCGACCTTTTCTTACAAGGGCAAGCCGCCGGGGGTTACGCGCGTGCCGGCAAGTCTCTACCCTGAGCCGACCGGCGGGGTTCGCCCGCCTGCTGCTCGGGATCAACAATGTATAAAGACCTCAAATTTCCCGTCCTCATCGTCCATCGCGACATCAAGGCCGACACCGTTGCCGGCGAACGCGTGCGGGGCATCGCCCACGAACTGGAGCAGGACGGCTTCAGCATTCTCTCCACCGCCAGCTCCGCCGAGGGGCGCATCGTCGCTTCCACCCACCACGGCCTGGCCTGCATTCTGGTCGCCGCCGAAGGTGCCGGGGAAAACCAGCGCCTGCTGCAGGATGTGGTCGAACTGATCCGCGTGGCCCGCGTGCGGGCGCCGCAATTGCCGATCTTCGCCCTCGGCGAGCAGGTGACCATCGAGAACGCGCCGGCCGAGTCCATGGCCGACCTGCACCAGTTGCGCGGCATCCTCTACCTGTTCGAAGACACCGTGCCGTTCCTCGCCCGCCAGGTCGCCCGGGCGGCGCGCAACTACCTGGCCGGGCTGCTGCCGCCATTCTTCCGTGCGCTGGTCGAGCACACCGCGCAGTCCAACTATTCCTGGCATACGCCGGGCCACGGCGGCGGTGTCGCCTATCGCAAGAGTCCGGTGGGACAGGCGTTCCACCAGTTCTTCGGGGAGAACACGCTGCGTTCCGACCTGTCGGTCTCGGTCCCCGAACTGGGCTCGCTGCTCGACCATACCGGCCCCCTGGCCGAGGCCGAGGACCGTGCCGCGCGCAATTTCGGCGCCGACCATACCTTCTTCGTGATCAATGGCACTTCCACCGCGAACAAGATCGTCTGGCATTCCATGGTCGGTCGCGAAGACCTGGTGCTGGTGGACCGCAACTGCCACAAGTCGATCCTCCACTCGATCATCATGACCGGGGCGATACCGCTCTACCTCACTCCGGAACGCAACGAACTGGGAATCATCGGGCCGATCCCGCTGAGCGAATTCAGCAAGGAGTCGATCGCCGCGAAGATCGCCGCCAGCCCGCTGGCGCGCGGCCGCGAGCCGAAGGTGAAGCTGGCGGTGGTGACCAACTCCACCTACGACGGCCTGTGCTACAACGCCGAGCTGATCAAGCAGACCCTCGGCGACAGCGTCGAGGTGTTGCACTTCGACGAGGCTTGGTACGCCTATGCCGCGTTCCACGAGTTCTACGACGGACGCTATGGCATGGGCACCTCGCGCAGCGAGGAGGGCCCCCTGGTGTTCGCCACCCACTCCACGCACAAGATGCTCGCCGCTTTCAGCCAGGCCTCGATGATCCACGTGCAGGATGGCGGGACCCGGAAGCTGGACGTGGCGCGCTTCAACGAAGCCTTCATGATGCACATCTCGACCTCGCCACAGTACGGCATCATCGCTTCGCTGGACGTGGCTTCGGCGATGATGGAAGGGCCCGCCGGGCGTTCGCTGATCCAGGAGACCTTCGACGAGGCCCTCAGCTTCCGCCGGGCCCTGGCCAACGTACGGCAGAACCTGGACCGGAACGACTGGTGGTTCGGCGTCTGGCAGCCGGAGCAGGTGGAGGGCACCGACCAGGTTGGCACCCATGACTGGGTGCTGGAGCCGAGCGCCGACTGGCACGGCTTCGGCGATATCGCCGAAGACTACGTGCTGCTCGATCCGATCAAGGTCACCCTGACCACCCCGGGCCTGAGCGCCGGCGGCAAGCTCAGCGAGCAGGGGATTCCGGCCGCCATCGTCAGCCGCTTCCTCTGGGAGCGCGGGCTGGTGGTGGAGAAAACCGGTCTCTACTCCTTCCTGGTGCTGTTCTCGATGGGCATCACCAAGGGCAAGTGGAGCACCCTGGTCACCGAACTGCTCGAATTCAAGCGCTGTTACGACGCCAACCTGCCGCTGCTCGACGTCTTGCCCTCCGTGGCCCAGGCCGGCGGCAAGCGCTACAACGGCGTGGGCCTGCGCGACCTCAGCGACGCCATGCACGCCAGCTACCGCGACAACGCCACGGCGAAGGCCATGAAGCGCATGTACACGGTGCTGCCGGAGGTCGCGATGCGGCCGTCCGAGGCCTACGACAAGCTGGTGCGCGGCGAGGTCGAGGCGGTACCGATCGCTCGGTTGGAAGGGCGCATCGCGGCCGTCATGCTGGTACCCTATCCGCCGGGTATCCCGCTGATCATGCCGGGTGAGCGCTTCACCGAGGCGACCCGCTCGATCCTCGACTATCTCGAGTTCGCGCGGACCTTCGAGCGCGCCTTCCCTGGTTTCGACTCCGATGTGCACGGCCTGCAGCATCAGGACGGACCGTCCGGGCGCTGCTATACCGTTGAATGCATAAAAGAATGAGGCCGACAGGCTAAGGGGTGTCGATGGCGGAGGGAGAGAAGGCCGGCAAGCGCGGCATGGGGTTCTGGACCTGCAGCGCGCTGGTGATCGGCAACATGGTCGGTTCGGGAGTCTTCCTGCTTCCCTCCAGCCTGGCGGCGTTCGGCGGGCTCAGCCTGTTCGGCTGGCTGGTGTCGAGCACCGGCGCGGTGCTGCTGGCGCTGACCTTCGCCCGCCTGGCGCGGGTCAACCCCGGCGCCGGCGGCCCCTACGCCTATACCCGCGACGGTTTCGGCAGCTTCGCCGGCTACCTGTGCGCCTGGACCTACTGGAAAGCCGCCTGGATCGGCAACGCGGCGATCGCCGTGACCCTGGTCGGCTACCTGCGGGTGTTCATCCCGGCGCTGGCGGATCCGCTGCTGATGGTCTGCGTGGCCATCGCCGCGATCTGGCTGTGCACCCTGATCAACCTGCGAGGCATCGGCACCTTCAGCGTGGTGCAGAACCTGCTGACCATCCTCAAGCTGCTGCCGTTGTTGCTGGTCGGTATCCTCGGCTGGTTCCACTTCAATCCCGAGCACCTGGCGATCCCGGCGCGCAGCGAGCTGCCGAACATGGGCTATGCCCAGGCGATCGCCACCACCGCGGCGCTGACCCTGTGGTCGTTCATCGGCCTGGAGTCGGCCACCGTGCCGGCCGACGACGTCGAGGACCCGCGCCGCACCATTCCCCGCGCGACCCTGTTCGGCACGCTGGCCGCGGCGGCCCTCTACATCCTCTCGATCACTGCGGTGCAGGGCCTGATGCCGCCGGAGGTGCTGGCCCGCTCCACCTCGCCGTTCGCCGACGCGGCACGGATCCTGATGGGCGACTGGGGCTACTACCTGGTGGCTGCCGGGGCGGTGATCGCCTGCCTGGGCGCGCTCAATGGCTGGGTCCTGTTGCAGGGCCAGATCCCGGTGGCTCCGGCGCGCGACGGGCTGTTCCCGGAGTCGCTCGGCCAGCTCAACAAGAACGGCGCGCCGGCCCACGGCCTACTGGCCTCGGGGCTGCTGGTGACGGCGCTGGTGATGGTCGACGGGCATGGCGACCTGGTCGATGTGTTCAACGTGATCATCCTGCTCGGCACCATGACCGGGGTGGTCCCCTACGCGTTCTGCACCGCCGCGCTGTTGCAACTGCTGGCGGTGCGACCGGACGAGTTCTCGCCGCGTTCACGCCGGCAATTGCTGGTGATCGGCTCGCTGGGCTTCGCCTACTCGCTATGGGCGCTGTATGGCACCGGCCAGCAGGCGATCTTCTGGGGCTTCCTGGTGCTGATGGCCGGTATCCCAATGTACACCTGGCGGCAATGGCGCAACCAGGTCAACGGAGTGCCGACGCTCAAAGCCAATGACTGACCGCCCACCAGCCCAGGCCGCCCATCACCAGGGTGTAGGGTAGCGCCATCCAGACCATGCGGCCGTACGACAGGCGCACCAGCGGGGCGATGGAGGAGGTCAGCAGGAAGAGGAACGCCGCCTGGCCGTTGGGCGTCGCTACGCTGGGCAGGTTGGTGCCGGTATTGATCGCCACCGCCAGGGTATCGAAATGCTCGCGGCTCATGTGGCCGGCATCCAGCGCCTGTTTCACCTCGGTGATGTAGATGGTGGCGACGAATACGTTGTCGCTGATCGCCGAGAGCAGGCCGTTGGCGATGAACAGCATGCCCGGCTGGCGTTCCGCCGGCAGCGCCAGCACCGCCTGGATGATCGGGGTGAACAGGTGCTGCTGGTGGATCACCGCGACCACCGCGAAGAACACCACCAGCAGCGCAGTGAACGGCAGGGCCTCCTGGAAGGCGCGGCCGATCTGGTGTTCGTCGGTGACGCCGGTGAAGGCAGTGATCAGCACGATCACCAACAGGCCGATCAGGCCGACCTCGGCGACATGCAGGGCCAGCCCGACGATCAGTACCAGCGCCGCCAGGGCCTGCACCAGCAGCGCGGCCTTCTGCTGCGCTCCGCGTTTGCGGCTTTCGCTGGCGGCGTACTCGGCGAGCACCTGGCGCACCGCCGCCGGCAACTGGGCGCCATAGCCGAAGCGGCGGCTCTTCTCCAGCAGCACGCAGGTCAGCAGGCCGGCCGCCAGTACCGGCATGGATACCGGCGCGACCTGGCGGAAGAACTCGACGAAATGCCAGCCGGCCTCGTGGCCGATCAGCAGGTTCTGCGGCTCTCCCACCAGGGTGCAGACGCCGCCCAGCGCGGTGCCGACCGCCGCGTGCATGAGCAGGCTGCGGAGGAAGGCGCGGAATTCCTCGAGATGGGCCCGGTGCAGCTCGGGGACCTGGCGGTCGGTGGCGGGATCGTAGTCCTCGCTGGCGCGCTGCCCCGAAGCGACCCGGTGATACACGGCGAAGAATGCCACCGCCACGCTGATCACCACGGCGGTCACGGTGAGGGCGTCGAGGAAGGCCGAGAGGAGGGCGGCCAGCAGGCAGAACAGGAGCGATAGCAGGGTCTTCGAGCGCACGCCGAGCAGCAGGCGGGAAAACAGCAGGAGCAGCAGGTCCTTCATGAAGTAGATGCCGGCGACCATGAACATCAGCAGCAGGAGCACCGGGAAGTTGTGCTGCAATTCCGCATAGAGCGCCTCGGGGGTAGCCAGGCCAAGCAGCAGCGCCTCCAGCACCAACAGGCCACCCGGCTGTAGCGGATAGCATTTCAGCGCCATGGCCAGGGTGAAGATGAACTCGCCGACCAGCACCCAGGCGCTTGTCACCGGCCCGGCCAGCCATAGCAGCAGGGGGTTGAGCAAGAGGAAGGCGAGCACCGTCAGCTTGTACCAGCGCGGCGAATGCCCGAGGAAGTTCTGTGCGAAAGCCTGGCTCAGGGGACTGCTCACGATGGACTCCACGGCAAGGAAAAGACTGAAAATGCCAGCAGGACTTTCGTTGGATCAAGCGTTTAGCGCAATCATCGAAGAGATTGCGGTATCAATGGGCGTGCCGTGCATCACATAGTGCAGCATCGACATTTGGCTCGCCCTTGTTATAGTTGCGGGATTTTCCGCACAACAAAAATCTCTGCGTTCTGACAGCGCAGTTGCTCTGCCGAGGACTATCGCCGTGACCGAGTACAACGCATTCCGTGTGGAGCTGGCAGACAAGATCGCCCACGTCCAGATCAACCGTCCGGACAAGATCAATGCCATGAACCAGGACTTCTGGCGCGAGATCATCGAGATCTTCCGCTGGGTCGACGATACCGACGAAGTGCGGGTGGTCGTGCTGTCCGGGGCGGGCAAGCATTTTTCCTCGGGGATCGACCTGATGCTGCTGGCCCAGGTCGGCAGCCAACTGGGCAAGGACGTCGGCCGCAACGCCGACGCCCTGCGTCGCAAGATTCTCGAGCTGCAGGCCTCGTTCAACGCGGTCGACAACTGCCGCAAGCCGGTGCTCGCGGCGATCCAGGGCTACTGCCTGGGCGGCGCCATCGACCTGGTCTCGGCCTGCGACATGCGCTACTCGACCGCCGACGCGCAGTTCTCGATCAAGGAGATCGACATCGGCATGGCCGCCGACGTCGGCACCCTGCAGCGCCTGCCGCGGATCATCGGCGATGGCATGATGCGCGAGCTGGCCTACACCGGGCGCATGGTCGACGGCGAAGAGGCACGGAGCATCGGCCTGGTCAATCGTACCTACGCGGACCAGGCCGCATTGATGGATGGGGTCTTCGAACTGGCGCGGCAGATCGCCGCGAAGTCGCCGATCGCCATCCGTGGTACCAAGGAAATGATCCGCTATATGCGCGACCACCGGGTCGACGACGGCCTCGAGTACGTCGCTACCTGGAACGCCGCCATGCTCCAGTCCGCCGACCTGCGGGTGGCGATGGCCGCGCATATGGCCAAGCAGAAGCCGGAATTCGCTGATTGATGCCGTTGTATATTCTTGCGCGGGAGGCGCACTAGACCGATGGTCACAGGAGCCACGTCCCTCAGTCTGGTGCGCGACGAGTTGTTCGCCACCATGGAACAGGCCGAACAGGGTCTTGAGCAGTTCATTGCCGAGCGGCAGAACGGCAGCCTGCTGCAGCACGCCGTCGAATGCCTGCAACAGATCCGCGGCACCCTCAACCTGATCGAGCTGGCCGGCGCCGAGCTGCTGGCCCAGGAAGCCCTGCAGCTGGCGACCGACATTCCCACCGGCGTCAGCGAGGAGCGCGACGGCCAGCTGGCAGCCCTGGGCAACGCCCTGTACGTGCTGCGCCGCTACCTGGAGAACGTCGAGGCCAATCGCCAGGAGATCCCCGAGCTGCTCTTGCCGGCGATCAACGAAGTGCGCTGTGCCGCAGGGCAGCCGGCGCTGCCGGAAAGCTTCTTCTTCAGCGCCCGCCTGGATATCCCGCGGCCGCCGAGCACTGCCATCGACCACCTGCCTTCCGAAGCCGAACTGGGCGAGGAAAGCCGGCGGATGCGCCACATGTACCAGATCGGCCTGCTCGGCCTGATCCGCGAACAGAACCTCTATCCCAGCCTCAAGCTGATGGGCCGCGCGCTGGCGCGCCTCGACAGCCTGCACGGCGGGGTGGCCCGTTCGCGGCTGTGCTGGATCGGCGCCGCGGCGATCGAGTCGATCGTCGATGGCCAACTGTTGCCGCGCAAGTCGCGCAAGCAACTGTTCTCGCGCATCGACCGCGAGCTCAAGCAATTGCTGATCGGCCCGGCCTACGAGGCGCCGCGCCATCTGCTCAAGGAACTGCTTTACCTGGTGGCGCTGTCCGACGGCCAGGGCCCGCGTTCGCGCGAGGTCCGCGAACTGC
This sequence comes from Pseudomonas sp. HMSC076A11, assembly GCF_001810205.1. Taxonomy (NCBI): domain Bacteria; kingdom Pseudomonadati; phylum Pseudomonadota; class Gammaproteobacteria; order Pseudomonadales; family Pseudomonadaceae; genus Pseudomonas; species Pseudomonas sp. HMSC076A11. The sequence goes on from NZ_KV800315.1 coordinate 286,768, forward strand.
ATGGGCTGGCGCCGCTGCCGTTCACCGACCACCTGCTGGAAGAGGAATCGCAGCGCCTGTCCGGCCCCGGCCAGTCGGTGATGCGTTCGCTGTCCACGGCGATCCGCGAGGAACTCGCCGGGGTCAAGGACATGCTCGACCTGATCGAGCGCGGCGTGGCCCAGCCGGATAGCCTGACCAACCTGCATGCGCAACTGGGCAAGCTGAGCAAGACCCTCGGCATGGTCGGCCTGAACTCGGCCGGCACCGCCCTGCAGACCCAGCTACCCACCGTGGCCGCCTGGGCTGCCAGCGGCGTCGCCGATTCGCCGCCGGCGTTGCTGCGCCTGGCCGATGCGGTGCTCTACGTGGAAAGCATGGTCGGCAACCTCGAGCGCGGCGAGCGCCGCATCATCCGGCCGACTCCGGCGGAGCCCGGGCAGGAAGCCGATGCGTTCGCCGTGCACCAGTTGGCCGAGGCGCGCATCGTGGTGATCGAGGAGGCCAAGGCCGGCCTGGCCCTGGCCAAGCGTGCGATCACCGCGTACCTGGAATCCAATGGCGACAAGCTCAACCTGGCCAACGTCCCGGCCAGCCTGCAGGCGGTCCGGGGCGGTCTCTGGTTCCTCGGTCAGGAGCGCGCCGCGCTGCTGGTCGGCGGCTGCGCCGACTACATCCAGCAGCGCATGATCGAGACCGCGCAGATGCCTTCGGAACAGATGCTGGAAACCCTCGCCGACGCCCTGACCAGTCTCGAATACTATCTCGAGGGCGGTGCCGTGCTGCGTCCGCAGGGCCAGCCGGACGTCCTCGACCTGGCCAGCGCCAGCGTCAAGGCGCTCGGACTGCCGGTGGCCGCCTGATGGCCGGCGAGTTCCGCTGGCAGGCAGGTCGGCCGGCTACCGCCCAGGTCGGCGGCTGGGTGCTCGCGCACTGTCAGCAGCGCTTCCTCCAGGACGACAACGGCCTGCTGTTCCCCCGCGAATGGCTGAAGCGCCAGGAACTCCCGCTGCTCGCCGAACATGGGGTCGGCCATTGGCAGGGCGAGCCGGTTTACGTGCTGGAACTGGACGAGCCGATCGAGCTGCCGGGCATGGCCTGGGCGCCGTTGCGGCAGTTCATGCTGCACGGCGATTTCGATCAGTTCTGCATGCTCGGCTATGCCAGCCAGATCGGCATCTGGGCACGTCACAACCGGTTCTGCGGCAATTGCGGCACACGCATGCAGGCGCAGGACCACGAGCGGGTGATGCAGTGTCCGCAGTGCGGGCTGCACCAGTACCCGCGCCTGTCGCCGAGCATGATCGTCCTGGTGACCCGGGGCGACGAGGTGTTGCTGGCGCGTTCGCCGCGCTTCGTGCCGGGGGTCTACAGTACCCTGGCCGGCTTCGTCGAGGCCGGCGAGTCGGTGGAGCAGTGCGTGGTCCGCGAGGTGCGCGAAGAGGTCGGGGTGGAGGTCGCCAATCTCGAATACATCGGCAGCCAGAACTGGCCGTTCCCGCATTCGCTGATGCTCGGTTTCCACGCCGAGTACGTGTCCGGCGAGATCGTCCCGCAGGAAGACGAGATCGAGGACGCCCAGTGGTTCTCCCTCGATGCCTTGCCGCCGCTACCGGCGCAGCGCTCGATTGCCCGGCACCTGATCGACCTGTACCTGGCGCGCCGCTCAGGCGCCGCTGAACCAGTGCTGCCAGGCTAGCCGCGCGGTCAGCGCCAGGACCACCAGGATGAACACCGGGCGAATGAACTTCGCCCCGCCGCCGATGGCGGTGCGCGCGCCGAAATAGGCGCCGACCATCAGCGACGCACCCATGCACAGGCCGAGCAACCAGATCACCTGGCCGGAGGCGACGAACACCGCCAGCGCCACTATGTTGCTGACGAAGTTCATGCTCCGCGCCACACCGCTGGCGCGGACCAGGTCCAGCGGGTACATGAGCAGCGAGCTGACGGTCCAGAACGCTCCGGTGCCCGGTCCCGCCACGCCGTCGTAGAAGCCCAGGACGAGGCCCTGCGGCCACTGGCGCTTGCGTCCGACCGGCGCATCGGCGTCCAGCGGCGCCTTCGGCGTGCCGCCGAAGAGCATGTAGAGGCCGCAGGTGAATACCACCACCGGGAGCATCCGGTTCAGCCACTCGGCGGGCAGCAGGTGAGCCGCCCAGGCGCCTATGGCGGCGCCGATCGCGGTGGCGAGCAGAGCGTTGCGCCACTTCCCGGGATGGAACAGCTTGCGCCGGTAGAAGGTGTAGCTGGCGGTCGCCGCACCGAAGGTCGAGCTTAGCTTGTTGGTACCCAGCGCCAGGTGCGGCGGGACCCCGGCGGTGAGCAGCGCAGGGATGGTCAACAGGCCGCCGCCGCCGGCGATGGCGTCGATGAAGCCGGCGAGAAAGGCCACCACGGCCAGGATGATCAGGGTGCTGGGGTCTATCGCGAGTTCGAAGGGCATGAAAAACCGGACCTGCTTCCAATCGGGAAACGGCCTCGCTGGCCGTCGGGAGGAGGGGTGCGCATAATGCCCGCAATTTCACGCAGAAGGAATCGCTTGCATGCAGTACGACGGTCTGGCCTGGGCATTCGCGTTACTGGCCTTGCTGGCCGCCCTGGTCGCGGGGCGCATCCTCTTCGAACGCACCTGGTTCCTCGGCTGGCTGCGCGGCACCTGCGGCTTGGCCTTCGTCGCCGTGGCGGCGCTGCTGCTGGTGCTCGCCTGGGACCTGCGCAGCTATTCGCTGCTCAAGCCCGAGCAGCCGATGGCCACCCTGAGCTTCCAGGCCGAAGGGCCGCAGCGCTACCGGGTGCTGATCCAGGAGGGCGCCAACGAGCGCAGCGTGGTGCTGGACGGCGAACTCTGGCAACTGGACGCGCGGATTTTCCGCTGGAAGGGGCTGGCCGCGTTGATCGGTCTGGCGCCGGGCTATCGCCTCGACGCGCTCAGCGGCCGCTTCCTGGCCCTCGAGCAGCAGTCCCGGGGCCGCCGCCTGGGCTTGTCGCAGAGTCCGCTGGGGGTCGATCTCTGGCGCTGGCTGCGGGCCGGCGAGCACGACCTGTTCCTGTTCGAGCCGCTGGCGGGGCGGGTGACTTTCCTGCCGATGGCGGACAAGGCGGTGTTCGCGGTGAACTACGGCGTCGCCGGGCTGCTTGCCGAGCCGATGAACCTGGCGGCCGAGGAGGCGCTCAGGGACTGGCGCTAGGCCATGCGAAAAGCCGGGGCGGCGGCGATCGCCTGGGCGGTTTCGCGAAAGCGTTCGATGAGTTCCGACGGCGTGCGGTAGGCCAGCGCCAGCCGATAGGGAATTCGCGCCCGCCGCCCTTGCAGGGGACGAAAGGTGACCCCCGGCGGGCGCAACGGTTGTAGCAGCGAAGGCACTAGCGCGACGCCGATGCCGCCGGCCACCAGCCCGGCGATGGTCTGCATCTGCCGCGCCTCCTGCACCACCTCCGGGACGAAGCCGGCTGCCGCGCAGGCGGCGACGATCAGGTCGTGCATGCCCGGCCCATAGTGCCGTGGAAACAGCAGCCAGGGTTCTCCGGCCAGTTGTTCCAGGCGCAGGCGCGCATGGCGTGCCAGCCGATGCCCTTCGGGCAATGCCACGCGCATGTCGCCGTCCACCAGTAGATGTGTGTACAGGCCGGGCTGGCAGTCGACCGGCAGAACGATCAGGCCGGCATCGATGCGGTCTTCGCGCAACGCCTCCAGTTGCCCTGCGGTGGTGTCTTCCTGGAGCTGGAAGTCCAGCGCGCCATGCTGTTGGCGGAACGCCTGGAGTATGCGCGGTAGCAGAATATTGATGGTGCTGTCGACGAACGCCAGGCGCAACGTTCTGCATCCGCTGGCGGCGCTGCGCGCGGCCGCCAGGGTGAGTTCGGCCTGGGCCAGGGTGCGCCGGGCTTCGTCGAGGAACGCGCGGCCCGCCGGCGTCAGGCGGTGGATACGGTTGTCACGCTCCAGCAGGCTGGCGCCGACTTCTTCTTCCAGCCGCCGGATCGCAGTGGTCAGCGGTGGCTGGGCCATGTGCAGGCGCTCAGCGGCGCGGCGGAAGCTCAGCTCCTCGGCAACCGCGACGAACTGGCGGAACTGGCGTAAGTCGGCCATTGCGATATCTCCCGGATATGGTGAGTTAAGAAAGACAGTATTGGATATATCGCGGCGGATCCGTCGAAAATCCATCCGTACGCTCGCTCTGGCCAGACGAGGCGTTCCATCCATTACAGAGGAAGCCCGTCATGCACACTCATTCTCCAATCCCCCGTACCGCCCTGGTCACCGGCGGCTCGTCGGGCATCGGCCTGGCCATCGCCCGGCGCCTTCGGCAACAGGGTTATCGGATCGCCCTGGTGGCCCGTGATTCCCAGCGCCTGCAACGCGCTGCCGCCGAGTTGGGCGGTGTGCCCTGGATGGCCGCCGATCTTTCCCGCCGCGAAGCTGTCGAGGCGGTGGCCGCCTGGGTTGGCGACACCTTCCAGGGGCTCGACGTGCTGGTGAACAACGCCGGGTTCACCCGAAAGATCGCCGCCACCACTCCGCTGGCTGAGGCCGAGCGGGAATGGGATGCGCTGCTGGACGGCAACCTGAAAAGCGCGTTCCTCATGTCGCTGGCGGTGTTGCCGCATTTCGCGGAAGAGGGCGGGCGGATCATCCATATCGGATCGATCGCTGCGCAGACCGGTAGCGGCAGTCCTGGTGCGCTGGGCTATGCGGCAGCCAAGGCCGGCCTGCATGGCTTCGGCGTGGCCCTGGCGCGGGAACTCGGTTCGCGCGGGATCACGGTGAACAGCGTGGCGCCGGGTTACATCGCCGACACCCGGTTCTTTCCCGGCGGCCTCGATCCGCAACGGGTCGCCGCCATCGTCGGCGAGACCCCGCTGGGCAGGACCGGCCGGGTCGAGGACATCGCCGTGGCGGTGGCCTGGCTGGCCTCGCCCGAGGCGGGGTTCGTCACCGGAACGGTGGTGTCGGTGAACGGTGGCTGGCGGGTCGGCAACTGAAGTGGAAGCGGCGGGTAACGCCTATGGGGGTACTCGTCCGGCTACCCGAGAACGCAGGTGAATAGCCGTGGGGCGCCTGTCCCGCGCTGGTGCGAGGCATTGGCAATCCTGAAATGAAAAGAGGGAGCCCTGGCTCCCTCTTCGCGCGTTCGCCGTTCCGTCAGGAAAGGAAGCCGCCGTCGACGTTCAGCGCCACGCCGGTGGTGTAGCTGGACGCTTCGCTAGCCAGGTAGAGCACGGCGCCTGCCATTTCGCTCGGCTCGGCCACGCGCTTGAGCGGGATGCGCTGCAGGGCGAGGTTGCGGATCGCGTCGTTCTTCACCAGCGCCGAAGCGAACTTGGTGTCGGTCAACCCTGGCAGGAGGGCGTTGCAGCGGATGCCGAACTGCGCGCATTCCTTGGCGAAGACCTTGGTCATGCTGATCACGGCGGCCTTGGTCACCGAGTAGATGCCCTGGAACTCGCCGGGCGATACGCCGTTGATCGAGGCCACGTTGATGATGCTGCCGCCGCCGTGTTCCTTCATCAGCTTGCCGCCCTCGATGGACATGAAGTAGTAGCCGCGGATGTTGACGTCGACGGTCTTCTGGAAGGCGCCGAGGTCGGTTTCCAGTACGTTGCAGAACTGCGGGTTGGTGGCGGCGTTGTTGACCAGGATGTCGAGGCGGCCGAACTGCTCGCGGATCTGTGCGAAGACGTTCTGGATCTGCTCCATCTCGCCGATGTGGCAGGCGATCGCGGTGGCCTTGCCGCCCTCCGCGGTGATCGCGTCGGCGACCGCCTGGCAGCCATCGATCTTGCGGCTCGAGACGATCACGTGGGCGCCTTGCTGGGCCAGCAGCTTGGCTATCGCCTCGCCGATGCCGCGGCTGGCGCCGGAAACGAAGGCGATCTTGCCGTCGAGGTCGAACAGGTGGGTCTTGGACATGGGCTATCCCCTTGTAGTGGTCGGTTACAGGCGGGAGCGCTCGATGGCCTGCAGGCTCATCTGCTCCAGCAGCTTGTTCATCTGCACGAACTGGGCGAAACGCTTGTCCTGGGTCTGCCCGTGGTAGTAGCGGTAGTAGATCTGCTGGACGATGCCGGCAAGACGGAACAGGCCATAGGTGTAGTAGAAGTCCAGGTTGTCGATCGGTGGGATCCCGGCCCGCTCGGCGTAGTAGTCGGCGAACTCCCGGCGGGTCAGCATGCCCGGCAGGTGGCTGGGCTGGCGGCGGGTCAGCTGCACCGGAGCCGGGTCGCCGGCTTCCACCCAGTAGGCGAGGGTATTGCCGAGGTCCATCAGCGGATCGCCGAGGGTGGCCAGTTCCCAGTCCAGCACGCCGATGATCTGCATCGGGTTTTCCGGGTCGAGGATCACGTTGTCGAAGCGGTAGTCGTTGTGCACGATGCCCGGCTTGTGGTGATCGGCCGGCTGCTTGTCCTTGAGCCAGGCCTTGACCGGTTCCCAGAGCGGCGCGTCGGGGGTCAGGGCCTTCTCGTAGCGGTCGGTCCAGCCGGCGATCTGGCGCTGCACGTAGCCGTCCGGGCGGCCCAGGTCGGCCAGTCCGCAGGCGGCGTAGTCGACGTTGTGCAGTTCGACGAACTTGTCGATGAAGCTCTTGCACAGGCTGCGGGTCTGTTGTTCGTCGAGATTCAGCTCAGGCGGCAGTTCGGCGCGCAGGATGATGCCCTTGACCCGTTCCATGACGTAGAACTCGGCGCCGATCACCGACTCGTCGGTGCAGTAGAGGTAGGCTTTCGGGCAGTAGGGGAAGCCTGCGTTCAACTGGTTCAGGATGCGGTATTCGCGGCCCATGTCGTGGGCCGACTTGGCCTTGTGGCCGAATGGCGGGCGACGCAGGACGAACTCCTGGCGCGGATACTCGATCAGGTAGGTCAGGTTGGACGCGCCACCGGGGAACTGGCTGATCTTCGGGGTGCCTTCGAGGCCGGGGATATGGGCTTTCAGGTACGGGTCGATGACGGCGGCGTCGAGTTCTTCGCCGGCGCGGATGCGAGTGGATTGGTCGGTCAGCGACATGGGGTTCCCTTCTCGTGGTGCCACGGCGGAGCCGCGGGAGCCGGTGCGCGCATCAGGCTGCGCAATGATGGTGACCGGCGATAATTGGCTAATCTAATGCCCTGTCCCGGCCCTCACAAGCCGCCGCCGGGCGTTATGGGCAAGCGTGTTGCCGCTCCATCACGGTCCCTGATCGTCGGCCTGGAGGAATGCCGGACGAAAAAAAACCGGAGCCGCGAGGGACTCCGGTTTTCCTTCTGGCATGGCGCCGGAAACGGTCAGACCGGGAACAGTTCGCCCAGCTTCATCGCCAGCATCATGTCGCCTTCGGCGCGCAGCTTGCCGGCCATGAAGGCCTGCATGCCGTCGGTCTCGCCGCTGGTGATGCCCTTCAGGGTTTCGCTGTCCATGATCAGGGTGACGTTGGGGTTCTCGGCGTCGCCCTGTACCACTTCGCAGGTACCGTCCTTGACGACCAGGTAGTGGTTGTCGCCGTCTTCGATGTTGAACTGGAACACCAGATCCAGGCCGGCGGCCGCGCTGGCGTTGAACTTGCTTTTCATGGTGGAGACGATGTCAGCAACGGTGGTCATGGGTTCTATTCCTTTCTTCTAGGGTTTTTTCGGCGACCGGAACGGTCGCGGTAGGCCGGCTCATCGATAGGTGATGAGTTCCGGCGCCTTCAACAGTTCCAGGTGCACGTGACTGTTGAAGGAAGCCAGGGACACTTCCTCGCCGCGGAATTTCAGGCGAGTCAGCGAGGTATTGACGATCTGCCAGTTCAGCTCGAAGGCCTTGAGCGGCGGAACGCCGACGATCAGCTGGAGCAGGGCGGTAATGGTACCGCCGGAGGTGAACACGGCGACCCTGTCCTTGCCGCTGGCCTGCGCCAGCAGACGACGAAGACCGTCATGGACCTTATCGAGGAATTCCTGCCAGCTTTCCAGCCCATCTTTCTCATGGTTGCCGGAAACCCAGCGCGCGATGATGGTGGAGAACAGGCGCTGGAACTCGGCCCGATGCTCGGCCGCATGGCGAAGGATGTGCAAGGCTTCCGGCTGCTCATCGAGCAGGTCCGGCAGGTGCGCGCGGATCACCGCGTCGGCTTCGAATTCGTTGAACGCCGGATCGACTTCCAGCTCCGGCGTGGCCAGCCCGGAGGACTCCAGGCGTTCGAGGGCGGCGCGGGCGGTGTGCTGCTGGCGGCGCAAGCCGCCGCTGAGGACGCGGTCGAAACGGACGCCGAGGTTCAGCAGGTGGTCGCCGAGGATTTCCGCCTGGCGGATGCCGGTCGGCGACAGCACGTCGTAGTCGTCGGCACCGAACGACGCCTGGCCATGTCGAATCAGGTAGATGCTGCCCACGGGCGGACCTCGGCGGGTGAAAGTTCCGCGAGGGGATGAGGATCACCCAGGGCTGTCAACGAAAAAACATACGCTTGTTTGAATGTCATTCGCTGCCTTTATCGGCTGCTCCGGGCGCGCCCTGCAAAGGCTCTCCAGGCAGTGGCATCGCTGGCCGCCCGTCGGTGGCCTGGGTATGCTTGCGCAATCGTGTCGCCCGTAGACGGGTGCGTCAACAGTAGAGAGGGGGTTGTGTGGAGTTCATTGCCGAATATGCGGGCTTTCTGGCCAGGACCGTGACCGTGCTGGCGGCGATCATCGTGGTGCTGGTGGTGATCGTCGCCCTGCGCGGCCGCGGCCGGCGCGGCGCAGGCGGGCACCTCGACGTGCAGAAGCTCAACGATTTCTACAAGGACCTGCGCGAGCGGGTCCGCCACAGCGTCCTCGACAAGGCCAGCCTCAAGGCCTTGCGCAAGGAGGAGAGCAAGGCGGCGAAGCAGGCGAAGAAACATCCTGAACAGAAGTCGCGGGTCTACGTACTCGATTTCGACGGCGACATCAAGGCCTCGGCTACCGAGCAACTGCGCCACGAAGTGACTGCGGTGCTGAGCATGGCGGGCAAGGACGACGAGGTGGTGCTGCGCCTGGAAAGCGGCGGTGGCATGGTCCATGGCTACGGCCTGGCGGCCTCGCAACTGGCGCGCATCCGCCAGGCCGGCGTGCCGCTGACCGTGTGCGTCGACAAGGTGGCGGCCAGCGGCGGCTACATGATGGCCTGCATCGGCGATCGGATCCTTTCCGCGCCCTTCGCCATCCTCGGCTCGATCGGCGTGGTGGCGCAGTTGCCCAACGTCCACCGGCTGTTGAAGAAGCACGATATTGACTTCGAGGTGCTTACCGCCGGCGAATACAAGCGTACGCTGACGGTATTCGGCGAGAACACCGAGAAGGGCCGGGAAAAGTTCCAGGAGGACCTGGAGGTGACCCACGAACTGTTCAAGAACTTCGTGGCCCACTACCGGCCGCAACTGAACATGGACGAGATCGCCACCGGCGAGGTCTGGCTGGGCCAGGCCGCACTGGGCAAGCTGCTGGTGGACGAACTCAAGACCAGCGACGAGTACCTGGCCGAGCAGGCCAGGGAGCGCGATGTCTACCAGGTGCAATTCGTCGAGCGCAAGAGCCTGCAGGAACGCGTCGGCCTGGCCGCCAGCGTGGTTATCGACCGCGTGCTGGTGACCTGGTGGGGGCGGCTCAACCAGCAGAAGTTCTGGCAATAGGCCGGCGCCGACAGGGACGAACACGCTGTCTTCAGGGTTTTCACGAGAGGAGGTCGAAATGGCTGTATTCAAGGCGTTGTGGGTGACGGAAGCGCCCCACGGCGTTTACGAAACGCAGGTGGTCGAGCGCGATACCGGCGACCTGCCGGCGGGCGACGTACTGATCCGCGTGCAGTATTCCTCGCTGAACTACAAGGATGCGCTGTCCGCCAGCGGCAACCGCGGGGTGACCCGCAAGTACCCGCATACCCCCGGCATCGATGCCGCCGGTGTGGTCGCCGAGTCCTCGGTGGCCGAGTTCGCGGCCGGCGACGAGGTGATCGTCACCGGCTACGACCTGGGCATGAACACCGCCGGCGGTTTCGGCCAGTACATCCGCGTGCCCGCGGCCTGGGTGATCAAGCGCCCGCAAGGCCTGAGCCTGCGCGAGGCGATGATCCTCGGCACCGCCGGCCTGACCGCGGCGCTCTGCGTCGAAAAGCTGGAGCGCAGCGGCCTGCGCCCCGACCATGGCTCGGTGCTGGTCACCGGCGCCAGCGGCGGGGTCGGCAGTATCGCCGTGGAACTGCTGGCCAAGCTCGGCTACACCGTGGCGGCCGCCACCGGCAAGCTGGAGCAGGCCGAGTTCCTCAACCGCCTGGGGGCCAAGCAGATCCTCGATCGCGCCACCGTGGCCGATGGCGTCGACAAGCCGTTGCTCAAGGAACAGTGGGCCGGCGCGGTGGACACCGTCGGCGGCGACATCCTCTTCAACGTGGTCAAGTCGTTGCAGTACGGCGGCAGCGTCGCCTGCTGCGGCCTGACCGCCGGCGCCGGCTTCAAGGCCTCGGTGCTGCCGTTCATCCTGCGCGGGGTCAACCTGCTCGGGGTGGACTCGGTGGAGCTGCCGCTGGTGGTCAAGGCATCCATGTGGGACAAGCTGTCGCTGCAATGGAAGCTCGACAACCTCGAAGAGGTGGCGCGCGAGATCGCCCTCGAAGAGCTGCCGGGGGCGATCAACCAGATCCTCGCCGGCAAGCTGGTCGGCCGGGTGCTGGTCAACCTCGGCTGAGGGCGTTGCCGGAGCCCAGCTCCGGCAACAGGTAGCCCGCCCATAGCGATTCGGCGAACTGCGGCCGGAAGAAGCCGAAATGGCCGATGTGGCGGGCGCCGATTTCCTCGGGAGCGATGCGCCAGGCGGTTTTCGGCGCTTCGCGGTAGAAGCCCAGCAGCGACTCGATGCTGCGTCGGGACATCATTTCATCGTCGGTGAACGACAGCGACACGATGGGCGTGCGTACGGCGGAGAAGGCGCGGCGGATGGCCTCGCCATCCGCGAGGGCGTACTGCGGATGCAGGCACCAGCGTCGCCATTGTTCGATCACCCCGCGCGGCAGGTCGCCGACCATGCCCAGGCGGCGCCCGGGAAAATAGCCGAGCAGCGGCGTCAGCAGGGGCGCGACGAGGTACCAGAACAACCAGACCTTGTTGCGCAACCGCGGGCTGTTTTCCTTCCAGTAGCCACTGCCGCTGGCGATGCTGAAGACCCTATCGATACGCTCGCGCCCTTCGACGAAGGGCAGGATCTGGCCGCCCAGGCTATGGCCGATCCAGTACAGGGGCTTGCTCCCGCTCTCGGCGAGCGCGGCGGCGAGCATGGCGCTGCAGTCATGACGGGCCCAGCCCAGCACATCGACCTCGAGACCGCGCAGCGAGCCGTTGCGCGATTGCCCCATGCCCAGGTAGTCGAAGGTGATGGCCAGGTAGCCGCGCTCTGCCAGCCAGGCGGCGAAGGGCGCGTAGAAGCGCTGTTCCACTCCCATCGCCGGGACGATCAGGAGATAGCCGCGCGGCTCCCCGGCAGGCCGGTACCAATGGCTGGCCAGCGGATGGCCGTTGCCGTTATCGATGAGGCGTGGTTGCGGAGGGTTCATGCCGGTCTCCGTGGTCTGCTCATGGCTTCGAGAATAGAGCTGGCCGCCAGGGCGCCTCCAGCCGGCCGAAAGCACGGCCGGGGCGCCTTGGCGGTCAGGCCTGGCTGACGTACATGGTGATCTCGGCGCGGAATACCGGCTTGTCGTCGACATAGGCGACCACCGGCACCACCAGGTTGCCGGTGGCTTGCCAGTCGATCTGGCTGCCGTCGGCCACCGCGCGCACGTCGCCAGTGGCCTTGGCCAGGTACTCGACGGTCATGCCGCGTGGAATCCAGCGATGGCCGGCGGGAATCGAGGCGTCGGTCATGGTCCCGGCGGCCAGTTCGGCGGCATTGCACAGGGCGATGGCATGCACCGTGCCGATATGGTTCAGCACCTCGCGGCGCTTGGGGAAGGTGACTTCGGCATAGCCGGGACGCAGTTCGACTAACTGCGGGGCGATGCTGGCGAAATAGGGTGCGAACTGGCCGATCATGGCGCTGAACTGGGCCGGGCCGACCTGCTGGTACATCTGCATCATCTGACTCATGGAAAACTCCGGGCGTTTCAGGATTGAAGATGTGTGCGCACCGGGGCAGTATACGAAGGTTAGAAATTTATTCTAGAAAAATATTCTAGTCAGTGTTTCGACGATTAACGACAAGGACCGACATGGGCCGTTCTTCCCGCAAAGACGAGATTCTCCAGGCCGCCCTGGCCTGCTTCAGCGAGCATGGCGTAGACGCCACCACCATCGAGATGATCCGCGACCGTTCCGGAGCGAGCATCGGTAGCCTCTACCACCATTTCGGCAACAAGGAACGCATCCATGGCGAACTGTACCTGGCCGGGATCGGCCAGTACGCGGCGTTGCTCGAAGCCGGCTTCGCCAGGGCGCGTAGCGCCGAGGAAACGGTCAGGTTGCTGGTCACCAGCTACATCGACTGGGTCGTGGCGAATCCCGACTGGGCACGCTTCATCCTGCACAGCCGCGGGCGGGTGGAGGCGGGGGAGCTGGGCGAGCGCCTGCGGGCCGACAACCAGGCCCACTTCGCACGGATCCATGCGGCGCTGGCGGGATATCGGGCCGAGGGCCTGTTCCGCGAGATGCCGGACGACTGCTTTGCTTCGGTGGTGATCGGCCCGGCCCACGACCTTGCCCGCCAGTGGCTGGCCGGGCGAACCCGGGTGGCGTTGGCCGACTGTCGCGAACTGCTGGCGCAGGTGGCCTGGGACAGCGTGCGGGCGGCCTGAGGCGTCCGTGACCTCGGGAATGAAAAAGCCCCGCGGCTGCGGGGCTTTTTCGTCAGGGCGGGGGTCAGCCGCGGCGGCGGAACAGCGGTAGCGGCTGCTCCACCGAGGTCTGGTAGACCTCGCTGAAGTCGTCCAGGCTGGCCAGGGCGTCTTCCGGGCTGCGGTCGGCACGGATGGCATAGGCGTCGAAGCCGCAGCGGCGCATGAAGAACAACTGGTCGCGCAGCACGTCGCCGATCGCGCGGATCTCGCCCTTGTAGCCGTAGCGCTCGCGCAGCAGGCGCGCGCTGCTGAAGCCGCGGCCATCGGTAAAGGCGGGGAAGTTCACTGCGATCACCTGGAACCTGTCGAGGTCGCCGGCGATGCTTTCCGGCTCCTCGTCCGCGTCCAGCCAGACCCCCAGGCCGCCGTCGCGGCCGCGCAGGGCCGGGCCGTGCTCGAGCCACAGGGCCAGCGGGATGATCACGTCGTCGCTGTTGGGTACGCTTTCCAGGGTCGCGTCCTTGGGCAGCAAGTGCCAGCGGTCGTCGACCACCTGGCGGTCCTTAATGATTCGCTGCATATACGCGCTCCTTGAACGGGTCGATACCGATACGGCGGAAGGTGTCGATGAAGGGTTCTTCCTCGGTCCGGCGTTCCACGTAGACCTGGATGATCTTGTCGATCACGTCGGCCATCTGCTCCTGGGCGAAGGACGGGCCGAGGATCTGCCCGAGGCTGGCGTCGCGCGCCGAGCTGCCGCCGAGGGAGACCTGGTAGAACTCCGCGCCTTTCTTGTCGACCCCGAGGATGCCGATGTGGCCGACATGGTGATGGCCGCAGGCGTTCATGCAACCGGAGATGTTCAGGTCGATGTCGCCGATGTCGAATAGATAGTCGAGATTGTCGAAGCGGCGCTGGATGGCTTCGGCGATCGGGATCGACTTGGCGTTGGCCAGGGAGCAGAAGTCGCCGCCGGGGCAGCAGATGATGTCGGTCAGCAGGCCGACGTTGGGGGTGGCGAAGCCCAGTTCGCGCAGTTCGCCCCAGAGGGCGAAGAGTTCGCCCTGCTCGACGTCGGCGAGAATGATGTTCTGGTTATGGCTGTTGCGCACCTCGCCGAAGCTGTAGCGGTCGGCGAGATCGGCGATGGCCTCCAGCTGTTTGTCGGTGACGTCTCCCGGCGCGGTGCCGGTGGGCTTCAGCGAGAGCGTCACGGCGACGTAGCCGGGCTTCTTGTGGGCGAAGGTGTTGCGTGCGCGCCAGCGGGCGAAGCCGGGGTGCTCCGCGTCGAGCCGGGCGAGGGACTCGTCGAGGTCGTCGAGGGCCTTGTAGGCCGGATCGACGAAATGCGCGGCGACGCGCTGGACTTCCGCCTCGGTGAGGGTGCTCGGTCCGTCCTTGAGGTTGGCCCATTCGGCCTCGACGCGCTCGGCGAAGACTTCCGGGGTCAGCGCCTTGACCAGGATCTTGATCCGCGCCTTGTACTTGTTGTCGCGCCGGCCATAGCGGTTGTAGACGCGCAGGATGGCATCCAGGTAGCCGAGCAGGTGCTGCCAGGGCAGGAATTCATTGATGAAGCTGCCGACGATGGGGGTTCGGCCCAGGCCGCCGCCGACCGAGACGCGGAAGCCGAGCTCGCCGGCCTCGTTCTTCACCGCCTCCAGGCCGATGTCGTGCACTTCGATGGCGGCACGGTCGCTCACCGCGCCGTTCACCGCGATCTTGAACTTGCGCGGCAGGTGGGCGAACTCGGGGTGGAAGGTCGACCATTGGCGGATGATCTCGCACCAGGGGCGCGGGTCCACCAGCTCGTCGCGGGCGACGCCGGCGAACTGGTCGGTGGTGGTGTTGCGGATGCAGTTGCCGCTGGTCTGAATCGCGTGCATCTGCACGGTGGCCAGCTCGGCGAGGATTTCCGGCACGTCTTCCAGCTCCGGCCAGTTGAACTGCACGTTCTGCCGGGTGCTGATGTGGGCGTAGCCCTTGTCGTAGTCGCGGGCGATCTGCGCCAGCTTGCGCAGTTGGCGCGAGGAGAGCAGGCCATAGGGAACGGCGATGCGCAGCATCGGGGCATAGCGCTGGATATAGAGACCGTTCTGCAGGCGCAGCGGGCGGAACTCCTCACCGGTCAATTCACCCGCCAGGTAACGGCGGGTCTGGTCGCGGAACTGCTTGACGCGGTCCTCGACGATCCGTTGGTCGTACTCGTCGTATACGTACATGAATATTCCTGCTGTCAGGCTATGCGGCTTACTGCGTTAACCAGCGCGCACGGCTACGCGCTCCACGCGGAGTGGGCGCACGATACCAGTTCATATTTATGCGTAAAAGTGATGTTTGAGTATATGGTAAGAACCAAAAAGACTAAGTCGCCAGGCAAGCATAACCGCTTCGCAACGGCGCCTTTCTTGAGCGATGGGCGGCGCTGGTCTTAACTGGAGAGTGCCTTTCGATGTCTTCGTCCCGATACCCACAAGAAACAGGGGGAGTCATGAGCGAGCCGAGCAAAACCCAGGAAAACCGCGACAGCGTGGTCGACGCCCGCGCGGCCTTCGTCCTGATCCTGCTGGTGGTGGCTACCGCGGTGTTCTGGGTCAGCCACCAGTGAAAGCCCGCCTCGGCGGCGCAGAGGTCACAGGCCGCTGAGGCTCAGCACCAGTTTCACGATCCCGGCCAGCAACAGCACGAACACCAGGGTGAAGAGCAGGCCCAGCATGATGAAGTGCACGGGCTTGCCGTGGGTGAAGTCGCGGGCGCGGTTTCGCCCGCTCTGTACGCCGAAGGCGGCAGCCATCACGCTATGCAGCATCTGCCAGAAGGTCGGCGGCTTCTGGTTCGGTTCTTCCGTCTCGATACCCATCGGTGGTCCTCCCTTTTCCATACCTGCCCTGAGAGTCTAGACCCTTGGCGGGAGGAGGGTGGCTTCAGGCCTGGCGGGCGGGGATGCGCCGTTCCACCGTGCCCTGCGTGGCCCTGGCGCGCAGTTGCCCGCAGCCGCCGTCGATGTCCTGGCCGGCCGAGTTGCGCACCTTGGTCAGCACGCCGCGGCTGTGCAGGTAGCGCACCAGCTCGACGATCCGCTCCCCGCTCGGGCGCCGGTAGGCGTCGCCGTCCATGCTGTTGTAGGGGATCAGGTTCATCACCGCGAAGCGGCCCTTGAGCAGGCGCAGGATGCCGTCCATTTCCTCCAGGCTGTCGTTGATCCCTTCGAGCAGGGTCCATTGGTACTGGATCGGATAGTCGACCCGGCGGGCGTAGGCCTCGCCGGCTTCCACCAGTTCTTCCGGGCTCAGCGGCGGCGCCTTGGGCAACAGTTGCCGGCGCAGTTCGGCGCGGGTGCTGTGCAGGGACAGGGCGAGGGCGGGCTTCACCCGTTGCCGGGGCAGGCGCTCGAACACGCGGGGATCGCCGACGGTGGAGAACACCAGGTTCTTGTGGCCGATGCCGCCATCGGTGCCGAGCAGGTCGATGGCTTCGAGGACGTTGTCGAGGTTGTGCGCCGGCTCGCCCATGCCCATGAACACCACTTTCTTCACCGCTCGCCGACGGCGCGCCAGGACCACCTGGGCGACCATCTCCAGGCTGCCGACCTGGCGCAGCAGGCCGCTGCGGCCGGTCATGCAGAACACGCAGCCGACCGCGCAGCCGACCTGGGTCGAGACGCACAGCCCACCGCGCGGCAGCAGCACGCTTTCCACCATCTGCCGGTCGGCCAGTTCCACCAGCAGGCGCGACGAGCCGTCGCTCGCCGGATGCTCGCTGTGCAGGCGGGCGATGCCTTCCAGTTCCGCTGCTACCTGGGGCAGACCATGGCGTACGCCCAGCGGCAGGAAGTCCTCGGCCGGCTGGCGGGCGGTGCAGGCATCGAGGGCGCGGCCCTGCAGCCAGGCGCGGACGATCCTCCCGCAATGCAGGGGCTTGGCGCCGAGATCGGCGAGGCGCTGGTGGAGGTCTTGGCTACGCATGGGGCGCGCATCCTACCATTGCCCGTCATGAGGCGGTATGGCCGGCGCCGACGTGCTATCGTTGCGCTCCGCTCCACCGCAGCAACGGAACCGTTCCATGAAATTCGTCCACCAGCGCGAACACCTCAACGAAGACGACATCGTGGTCATCGAGTGCTCGCAGCAATGCAATATCCGCCTGATGAACGACGCCAATTTCCGCAGTTTCAAGAATGGCGGGCGGCATAGCTACCATGGCGGCGCCTTCGACCGCTTCCCGGCGAAGATCAAGGTGCCCAGCACCGGGTTCTGGAACATCACCATCGATACCGTGACCCGGCGCCCGATCAGCGTGACGCGCAAGCCGAACTTCAAGTGGTCGATCAAGTTCGTGCGCCGTTCCGGTTCGCAGTTCACCTGAGGGCGCGCGTCCCATGAGTGCGAAAATGGACGAGCAGGCGCTTCTGGCGTTGCTCCGCGAGCTGGCCATCGACAGCCAGCGGGTCGAGCATCCCGCGATCGCCTCCATCGAGGAATATTACGCGCAGGGCATCGAATTGCCCGACCAGGGCATCAAGAACCTGTTCCTGCGCAACCGCAAGGGTACTCGCCACTACCTGGTGCTGCTCGACGAGCGCAAGGAGGCCGACCTGCCGGGCATCGCCGAACAGATCGGCGAAAGCCGCCTGTCGTTCGCCTCGGTCGAGCGCCTGCGCGAATACCTCGGCGTCGAACTGGGCTGCGTGACGCCTTTCGCGCTGGTCAACGATCCGCAGCACAGGGTCGAGGTGTTGCTCGACGATGCCATCCGCCAGGACCAGTTGCTCGGTTTCCACCCGTTGGTGAATACCGCCACCGAGTGCATCCGCTACGCAGACCTGCTGGCTTTCCTCGCCCACACGGGGCATGAACCGCGCCTGATCCGGGTGTAGGTCGCAGCTTCGCGCCTGCCGGCGCCAGGCCAGGTCATGCCGGCGCCGGTTTCACTCGAAGAAGTTGTGCCAGCAGTCGCTCAACGGGCCGACCTCGAAGGTCTTGCACCAGGGTTGGGCTTCCAGCCACAGGCGGGCGCTTTCCCGGTCCGCCTCGTCCAGGCTGCCGACCCGCGCCAGGCACAGGTAGCCGCTGATCTCCGCCTGTTCCGGCGAGCCGCCACCGCCGAACACCCAGCCCTGGGCCTCGACGAAGTCGATCAGATGGTCCAACGCATCGTCGTAGGAGAGGGCGCTACGGTCGTAGGTCAGTTCGAAGCTGAAACCGAACTCCTGGAACTCGCCCAGGCGCAGTTTCTTGCGCAGGCGGCGCTTGCGCGGTTTTTCCATCTGCTCGGGAGTGAGGAATTTCATCGTCGCCTTCCTGGTCAGTCGTCGTAGCCAAGGTTCGGCGCTAGCCAGCGCTCGCTGACGCTGGCTTCCTGGCCCTTGCGCTGGCTGTAGCGTTCCACCTGGTCCTTGTCGATCTTGCCGACCGCGAAGTACTGCGCCTGCGGGTGGGCGAAATACCAACCGCTGACCGCCGCGGCCGGGAACATCGCGTAGTGCTCGGTCAGGCTGACGCCGGACAGGCCCTGCGGATCGAGCAGTTCGAACAGGGTGCCTTTCTCGGTATGGTCGGGGCAGGCCGGGTAGCCCGGTGCCGGGCGGATGCCGACGTATTGCTCCTTGATCAAGGCCTCGTTGTCGAGGTGCTCGTCGCGGGCGTAGCCCCAGTACTCCTTGCGCACCCGCTCGTGCAGCCACTCGGCGCAGGCTTCGGCGAGGCGGTCGGCGAGCGCCTTGACCATGATGCTGTTGTAGTCGTCGCCCTTGGCTTCGTACGCCTTGGCCACTTCCTCGGCGCCGATCCCGGCGGTGGTGATGAAGCCGCCGATGTAGTCGCGCACGCCGCTTTCCTTCGGCGCGACGAAATCGGCCAGCGACAGGTTCGGCTTGCCGTCCGGCTTGATCGTCTGCTGGCGCAGGTGGTGCAGGGTGGCGAGGGTCTCGCCGTCGGCGCCGTAGACCTCCAGGTCGTCGTGCTCGACCTGGTTGGCCGGCCAGAAGCCGAACACCGCGCGGGCCTTGATCAGCTTCTCGTCGATCAGCTTCTTCAGCATCGCCTGGGCGTCGTTGAACAACGAGGTGGCGGCCTCGCCGACCACCTCGTCGGTGAGGATGCGCGGGTACTTGCCGGCCAGGTCCCAGGAAATGAAGAACGGCGTCCAGTCGATGTACTCGGCGAGCACCGCGAGGTCGATCTCGTCGAGCACCCTGACGCCGGTGAAGGAAGGCGTCGGCGCCTGGTAGCCGGCCCAGTCGAACGCCGGCTTGTTGGCGATCGCCTGTTCGTAGCTCAGCCGCTCGGTGCGGGCGCTGCGGTTGGCCGTGCGTTCGCGGACCACCGCGTAGTCGGCGCGGGTGCGGGCCACGTAGTCGGCCTTCAGCTCCTTGGACAGCAGGCTGGTGGCCACGCCTACCGCGCGCGAGGCGTCGGTGACGTAGACCACCGCGTCGTTGCTGTACTGCGGATCGATCTTCACCGCGGTATGCGCCTTCGAGGTAGTGGCGCCGCCGATCATCAGCGGCAACTGGAAATTCTGCCGCTGCATTTCCTTGGCGACGTGGACCATCTCGTCCAGCGACGGCGTGATCAGGCCAGACAGGCCGATGATGTCGCATTTCTCGGCGATGGCGGTCTGCAGGATCTTCTCCGCCGGCACCATCACGCCGAGGTCGACCACGTCATAGCCGTTGCAGCCGAGCACCACGCCGACGATGTTCTTGCCGATGTCGTGCACGTCGCCCTTCACCGTGGCCATCAGGATCTTGCCCTTGGCTTCCGGCTTGTCGCCTTTCTCCGCCTCGATGAAGGGAATCAGGTGGGCCACCGCCTGCTTCATCACTCGCGCGGACTTGACCACCTGCGGGAGGAACATCTTGCCGGCGCCGAACAGGTCGCCGACCACGTTCATCCCGGACATCAGCGGACCTTCGATGACCTCGATGGGACGCGCACACTGCTGGCGGCATTCCTCGGTGTCCTCGACGATCCAGGTGGTGATGCCCTTGACCAGCGCATGCTCGAGGCGCTTCTCGACACTGTAGCTGCGCCATTCCTCGTCCTCGGCCTCCTTGACCGCGCCGCCGCCCTTGTAGTCGTCGGCGATCGCCAGCAGGGCCTCGGTGGCCTCGGGCGTGCGGTTGAGCACCACGTCCTCGACCCGGTCGCGCAGCGCTTTCGGAATCTCGTCGTAGATTTCCAGCTGGCCGGCGTTGACGATGCCCATGGTCAGGCCGTTGCGGATCGCGTAGTAGAGGAACACCGAGTGGATCGCCTCGCGTACCGGGTTGTTGCCGCGGAACGAGAAGGACACGTTGGACACCCCGCCCGAGCTCAGGGCGTAGGGCAGGTGGTCGCGGATGTAGGCGCAGGCGTTGATGAAATCGACCGCGTAGTTGTTGTGTTCCTCGATGCCGGTGGCGATGGCGAAGATGTTCGCATCGAAGATGATGTCTTCCGGTGGGAAGCCGACTTCGTCGACCAGGATGTCGTAGGAGCGCTTGCAGATTTCTTCCTTGCGCGCCTGGGTGTCGGCCTGGCCGTCCTCGTCGAAGGCCATCACCACCACCGCGGCGCCGTAGCGCTTGCACAGGCGGGCATGGTGCTTGAAGGCCTCGACGCCTTCCTTCATCGAGATCGAGTTGACGATGCCCTTGCCCTGGATGCACTTCAGGCCGGCCTCGATCACTTCCCACTTGGAGGAGTCGATCATGATCGGCACGCGCGAGATGTCGGGCTCGGAGGCGATCAGGTTGAGGAAGGTGACCATGGCCGCCTTCGAGTCCAGCATGCCTTCGTCCATGTTGATGTCGATCACCTGGGCGCCGGCTTCCACCTGCTGCTGGGCGACCTCGAGAGCTTCCGCGTAGTTTTCCTCGCGGATCAGCCGGGCGAACTTGGCCGAACCGGTGATGTTGGTGCGCTCGCCGACGTTGACGAACAGCGAGCTGCGGTCGATGGTGAACGGCTCCAGGCCGGACAGGCGACAGGCCCGGGGAATCTCCGGGATGGCCCGCGGCGGGTACTTGGCCACTGCCTTGGCGATCGCCTCGATGTGCGCCGGGGTGGTGCCGCAGCAGCCGCCGACGATATTGAGGAAGCCGGCGGCGGCGAATTCCTCGACCACCACGGCCATTTCCGCCGGCGATTCGTCGTATTCGCCGAAGGCGTTCGGCAGGCCGGCGTTGGGGTGGGCCGAGACATGAGTGTCGGCCTTGGTCGACAGTTCCTCGATGTACGGCCGCAATTCCTTGGCGCCGAGGGCGCAGTTCAGGCCTACCGAGATCGGCCGGGCATGCCGCACCGAGTTCCAGAAGGCCTCGGTGGTCTGGCCCGACAGGGTGCGGCCGGAGGCGTCGGTGATGGTTCCGGAGATCATGATCGGCAGCTCCACGCCGAGTTCCTCGAACACGCCCTGGACGGCGAAGATCGCCGCCTTGGCGTTGAGGGTGTCGAAGATGGTCTCGATCAGGATCAGGTCGGCGCCGCCTTCGATCAGGCCGCGGGTCGCCTCGACGTAGTTCTCCACCAGTTCGTCGAAGGTGACGTTGCGGTAGCCGGGGTTGTTCACGTCCGGGGAAATCGAGCAGGTGCGGCTGGTCGGGCCGAGCACGCCGGCGACGAAACGCGGCTTGTCCGGGGTCTCGGCGGTCTTCGCGTCCGCCACCTGGCGGGCCAGGCGCGCCCCTTCGACGTTGAGTTCGTAGGCCAGCGACTGCATGCCGTAGTCGGCCTGGGACACCTGGGTGGCGTTGAAGGTGTTGGTCTCGAGGATGTCGGCGCCGGCGTCGAGGTAGGCCTTCTCGATGGCCTGGATCACGTCCGGGCGGCTCAGCAGCAAGAGGTCGTTGTTGCCTTTCACGTCGCTCGGCCAGTCGGCGAAGCGCTCGCCGCGGTAGTCGGCCTCTTCCAGCTTGTAGCTCTGGATCATGGTGCCCATGCCGCCATCGAGGATCAGGATACGTTCCCTGAGGGCGTGCTGGAGGGCTTGCAGGCGGGCGCTGCGATCGGTGAGCGGGCTGGACATGGATGGACCTGGCGTCAGTGGGCGGAAAGGTGAAAAGCATAACAAAGGCAGGGGCTTTCCGGCCGGGGGTGGTCGGACCATGAATTTCATTCAAGTTGAAGGATGTTCATTCGCGGGCCGGAAAAATCCCTGGCGCCGTTTTGTCGCAGTATACGGGCGGAATGCGGAGGTCGGAGTGCGCAGGCAGGCGGCGAAGGGACGGGCGAGTGGAGTCGGGATGCTCGTGGGGAATCGTGCTGCGAATGAGTCTGGCTCATTCGCAGCACGGCCTGAATCAACTGGCCCTGGGCAGGCTGCAACTGGCCAGGGAGTAGACGTAGTAGTTGAGGCGGTCGCGGTCGGTGCGATTCCACACCTGGCCGACCGACTTCAGGCCCTGGCTCTGGCCGACCGCGCCGGCGATGCTGCCGCACCAGCACATCGGGTACTTCTGCCGATACAGCGGACCGCTGATGACCACCGCGACGTGCCCGTAGGTGCGGCCCTTCAGGCCGGCGATCACCAGGAAGCCCTGGGCCGCCTTCTGCGCGGCCTCGGCGCCGGAGGCGAGCTTGGTCCAGCTCTGCTCCAGGCCGTCGACCATGGCGTTGGCGTTGCCGCGGGGCATCGGTACGCCCAGCTCGGCGGCCACCGACTGGACGAAGCCGGAACAGTTGTCCTTGTTCGGGGTGCCGGCCAGGTAGCTCTTGTCCCAGCTGTTCTTGCAGGCGTTGACGATGCATTGATCGAGACTGTCCATGTATCACCTATGCGTGTCGATAAGGGGCGCTCCGGCCCGGATCATTTCTTTGCGGTCTGGCAGAACGGCGCGAGGGAACGCGTCACGATCTTCGCGCAGCTGTCGACGGATTCGCCCGAGCATTTCTCTCCCAGGCGCAGCCCGTCCTTGTCCACCGCCCAGCGCTGGCCGGAGATGTCCTCGCGGTGCACCACCTTGCAGGTGGCGCTGTCGTAGGACACCAGCTCGGCGCTGGAGCCGCTGAATTCATGCATCAGCACGCGCCGGCCGTCCTGGCTCAGGAACACGCCGCCGCGCGACCAGATGCCGCCGTCCTCTATGCGGCAATCGTTGCCGCTGTCGCGGTCGGCCAGGTAGACCGGCGGTTCGGGAAAGGCATCGGGGTTGTCGTCGTTGGGATCCTCGTTGCGGAACATCACGCGGACGTGCTCGTCCTCGCCGCCAAACATGTTCGGCGAGCCGAACTGGGGCACGATTTCCAGCTGGGTGAAAGTACAGTCCGCCGCCTGGGCCGAAAGGCTCAGGAAGAGAGCGGCGAAGCTGCCGGCGAGCAGTTTCATGGGGCGGGTTCTCCGTTGGGCCGCCAGGGCGGCGAAAGGATGGACCAGGCCGCGCCGGGCGCGAACAGAAGCGCCGCCTGACGACAGCAGGCGGAAAGCGGCGAAGAGGGGACGTGGGGCGCACGCGAACCGGCGCGGATGGGGCGCGGCGAGTCGAAACATATCCCTGTTTCCTCGAAGTCATCGTCCTTGATCGCCAGGGCGGGCCTGGGAGCCCGGCTAGCATACGTGGCGGCCGAAGCCGGTGGAATGCTGGCGAAATGGCGGCTCATGCCCGGGGCGCGTTCGCCCGTCGTTGTGAAAGTGCGGCGCAGAGAGGCGGGTTTGCTAGAATCGCCCGTCGCCGAGTGAGGAGTGGTTCATGTTGCCAAGACCGTTGGTTGGGTTGGCCTTCGTTTTGTCGTCTTTTATCCAGTCTGTTTCCGCTGCTGAAATTTCCTATAGCCGTGACGTCCAGCCGATCTTTACCGCCAAGTGCGTCGCCTGCCACGCCTGCTACGATTCGCCCCGCCAGCTCAACCTGAGCAGCGCCGAGGGCGCGCAGCGCGGCGCCAACCAACTGCCGGTCTACGACGGCACGCGGACCAAGGCGCAGGAAACCACCCGCCTGTACCTCGATGCGCACGGTGCCGACGCCTGGCGGCGCAAGGACTTCTGGTCGGTGCTCGAACCGCAGGACGGCCAGGCCGCACTGATGGCGCGGATGCTCGAGCTTGGCCACAGCCAGCCGTTGCAGCCGAATGCGAAGATCCCCGAAGGCCTGGACATTTCGATCAACCGCGCCAACCAGTGCCCGACGCCGGCCAGCATCGATGCGTTCATCCGCAAGAACCCAGGTTCCGGCATGCCTTTCGCGGTGGCCGGGCTGAGCGACGACGAATACGCCACCTTGCAGAAGTGGCTGGCCGCGGGCGCCCCGGTCGACCAGCAGCCGTTGCGGCCGACCGCCGCCGAGGCGCGCCAGGTGGCCAGCTGGGAGCGTTTCCTCAACCAGCCTGGGGCCAAGCAGAGCCTGGTCTCGCGCTGGCTCTACGAGCACCTGTTCCTGGCGCACCTGTATTTCCCGGAGCAGGGCGCGCCCGGCCACTTCTTCCAGCTGGTGCGTTCGCGCACGCCCAGCGGCCAGCCGATCGACCCGATCCCGACCCGGCGTCCCAACGACGATCCGGGCAACAGCTTCTATTACCGCCTCTGGCCGATCCAGGGCGTGATCGTACACAAGACGCACATCACCTATCCGCTGACGGCGAAGAAGCTGGAACGCGTCCAGGAGCTGTTCTTCGGCACCCAGTGGAACACCGACAAGGTTCCCGGCTACGGCGTGCAGAGCCGTGCCAACCCGTTCGCCACCTTCGCCGCGATCCCGCCACGGGCGCGCTACCAGTTCATGCTGGACAACGCCGAATACTTCACCCGTACCTTCATCCGCGGGCCGGTGTGCCGTGGACAGATCGCCACCGACGTGATCCGCGACAACTTCTGGGTGGTATTCCAGGACCCCGAGCAGGACCTGTTCGTCACCGACGCCAACTTCCGCGCGCAGAGCGAGCCGCTGCTGGCCTTGCCGGGGCAGATCGACGAGCTGAAGAACCTGCTCGGCCTGTGGAGCGCCTACCGGGACAAGCGCAACGAGTACGAAGACCTGCGCCAGGACGTCTACGCCGACGCGCCGCCGCCGACCTGGAACACGCTCTGGCACGGCAACGACAACGCCCTGCTGAGCATCTTCCGCCAGTTCGACAGCGCCTCGGTGCGCAAGGGCCTGCTTGGCGAGGTACCGCAGACCCTGTGGCTGATGGACTATCCGCTGTTCGAGCGAACCTACTACGGGCTGGTGGTGAACTTCGATGTCTTCGGCAACGTCTCGCACCAGGCGCAGACGCGGCTGTACTTCGACCTGATCCGCAACGGCGCCGAGCAGAACTTCCTCCGCCTGATGCCGGTCGACGCGCGCCAGCCGTTGCTCGACGACTGGTACCAGAACAGCGGCAAGCTGAAGATGTGGATGGACTACCAGGCCTTCGACGACGACACGCCGAGCGCGCTGGGATTGCCGGAGAAGCAGCCGAAGAAGGCCTTCGCCGAAGAACTGCTGCGTCGCTACGGCGACCTCAATGCGCGTCCCGACCCGATCAACCGCTGCCTGGACGGCAACTGCTATCGACCGGGCATCGACCGCGAACTGCAGGACGCCGAGCAGGCCTTCAGTCGCCTGGTGAGCCGGCCGGCGGCCGGCCTCAAGGTCATCGAGCGCTTCCCCGAGGCGACCATGCTGCGGATACGTACGTCCAGCGGCAAGCGCGAGGTCTATACCGTGC
Source organism: Pseudomonas sp. HMSC076A11 (assembly GCF_001810205.1). Taxonomy (NCBI): domain Bacteria; kingdom Pseudomonadati; phylum Pseudomonadota; class Gammaproteobacteria; order Pseudomonadales; family Pseudomonadaceae; genus Pseudomonas; species Pseudomonas sp. HMSC076A11. The sequence continues at coordinate 312,115 of NZ_KV800315.1, forward strand.
TGCGCAACCGCGCGCACAGCAATGTCGCCTTCATGCTCGGCGAGTCGCTGCGCTACCAGCCGGGCCTGGACACCCTGACGATCTACCCGGGCGTGCTGTCCAGCTACCCGAACTTCATGTTCGATCTGCCGGCGACGGATGCCGAGGCCTTCGTCGGCGCCCTGGAGGCGGCGAAGAGCGGCGAGGACTTCGACAAGGTGGTCGAACGCTGGGGCGTGCGCCGCAGCAATCCGCAGTTCTGGAGCTACTTCCACGATCTCGAGGCGTACATCCGCGAAACCGAGCCGGTCGAGGCGGGCGCACTGGACATGAACCGCTACGAGAACCTCTGAGTCTCGCGACCCGCTCCACAAGGGGCGGGTCGGTTATCGCGAATTATTCCTACTAATTTACTAGGGCTTTATCCGCAAGTACCGATTGGCGTAAACTGTCGGCATATTTGCGAGGAGTTGCCATGAGCGCCATCACCATTACCGAAGCTGCCCAAGCGTATCTGGCCGAGTTGCTGGAGAAGCAGAGCACCCCGGGTATCGGCATTCGTATCTTCATCACCCAGCCGGGTACCCAGTACGCGGAAACCTGCATCGCCTACTGCAAGCCGGGCGAGGAAAAGGTCGAGGACACCGCCATCGCCCTGAAGGACTTCACTGCCTGGATCGATGCGGTCAGCGAGCCCTTCCTCGAAGATGCGGTGGTGGACTACGCCACCGACCGCATGGGCGGCCAGTTGACCATCAAGGCGCCGAACGCCAAGGTGCCGATGGTCAACGAGGACAGCCCGATCACCGAACGCATCAACTACTACCTGCAGACCGAGATCAATCCCGGGCTGGCCAGCCACGGCGGACAGGTGAGCCTGGTCGACGTGGTCGAGGACAACATCGCCGTGTTGCGTTTCGGCGGCGGTTGCCAGGGCTGCGGGATGGTCGACATGACCCTCAAGGATGGCGTCGAGAAGACCCTGATCGAGCGTATTCCCGAACTGAAGGGCGTGCGTGACGTGACCGACCACAGCAACAAGGAGAACGCCTACTACTGAGGCGTTTCCGTAAGGCAGAAGAGGCGACCGCAAGGTCGCCTTTTTCGTTGCCGGCGTTTCAGCGCGACAGCGTCCGCGTTCGTCGTACCGGCCAGAGCAGTGCCAGCGCCACCAGCAGCGCCGGCCAGACCAGCAGGTTCACCGCGTTCCAGCCAAGGCTGGTGATCAGGGCGCCGGAGCCGAACGACATCAGCGCCGCCACCAGGCTGTTGCCTTGCTCCATCAATCCTTGCGCGGCGCCGCGCTCGCTTTCGGCGTGGCCCTCGCCGAGCAGGGTGGTGCCGGCGATGAGCATCAGGTTCCAGCCGCTGCCCAGGGCCAGCGAACTGAGCAGGAAATGCGTGACCGACTGCCCGTCCAGGGCGATGCCGGCACTTGCGGCGAGCAGGAACGCGCCGAGCAGGGCGACGCGACGGTTGCCGATGCGGTCGACCAGCGGTCCGGCGAAGAACGCCGGAAGGAACATTCCCAGCACGTGCCATTGGATGACCCGACTCGACTGTTCCAGCGGCAGGCCGCAGAAGCTCATGGCCAGCGGCGTGGCGTTCATGATCAGGATCATCAACCCGTGTCCGGCCGCGGTGCAGGCGATGGCCGCGCGGACCACCGGCCGCCGCAACAGGCCGCCTATGTCGCGCCAGGCGAGTCGTGCCGGGCGTGGCGCCTGGCCTTCGCGGAGCAGGGCCATCAGCAGCAGGCCGGCGAGGGCCAGCACGGCGATCAGCAGATAGGCGCCGACGAAGGGCTGGGCCAGCGCGTTGCGTGACCACAGCGCCAGGCTCGGCGCCAGCAGCGCGGCGAGTACTCCGCCGGCGAGCACGTAGGCGCTGGCGCGGCCTTTCCGCCCGGCATCCACCGCCTCCAGCGCGGCGAACCGGTAGTACATGGCCGAGGCCTGGTAGACCCCGATGCCCAGCGCGCCGAGACAGAACCAGAGGAAATCGCCAGTCCAGACACCGGCGGCGCAGACCAGGCCGCCGAGCACGCCGCCGCCGGCGCCGAGCATCAGCCCGGGACGTCGGCCGTGGCGCTGCATGAAGTGCGACAACGGCTGCACCGCCAGCAGGTTGCCCAGCACCAGCAGGGCCAGGGGCAGGGTGGCCAGGCTGTTCAACGGCGCCAGCTGGACGCCGACCAGGGCGGTCAGGGTTATGCCGATCAGCGAGCAGGACCAGTACAGGGCCTGGCCGCAGAACAGCAGGAGCAGGGTCGGGTTGCGTAGCAGCATGGCGTCACTCCGGACAACCGCCGGGCCTGACGACGCGTCGGCTGGAGGCGGGGTGACGGGCTAGCGCATCCCGCGGACGCCTTGGCCGGGCCAGCAGTTCGCCGCCGCAGTTCGGGCACTGGCCGCCCAGGCGGACCGTCGCGCAGTCGCGGCAGAAGGTGCACTCGAAGGTGCAGATCAGCGCGTCGCCGCTGTCGCCGGGCAGGTCGCGGTCGCAGCACTCGCAGTTGGGGCGCAGTTCCAGCATGGGAAGGTCCTCGGTGGGAGCGTCAGGCCAGCATGCCGAAGCGTTCGGCGTATTCCTGGGGGCTGACCGAAAGATGCTTGTGGAACGTCCGCCGGAGGTTTTCCGGATGGCCGAAGCCGCACAGCCGGGACACCGTGGCGATCGACGCCTGGGCGTCCTGCAGCAGGGCGCGCGCGGCCTCCAGGCGAACCCGCTCGACGTAGCGACCGGGCGCCACGCCCAGTTCCTGGAGAAATACCCGGGACAGCGTACGCGGGCTCATGCAGGCCTGGTCGGCGAGGGCTTCCAGGGACAGGTCGCCGGCGAGGTTGGCGGGAATCCACTCCAGCAGCGCGGCCAGGCGCGGGGTGCGGCTCGGTTCCGGGGTCAGCCAGGCGCTGAACTGGGCCTGGCCGCCAGGACGCTTGAGGAACATCACCAGGCGTCGCGCGACGCTGAGCGCCAGGCTGCGGCCGAGGTCGGCCTCGACCAGCGCCAGGGCCAGGTCGATTCCCGCCGTGACGCCGGCCGAGGTGAAGATGTGGGCGTCGCCGTCGCGGCACCGCGGGTCGTAGGTGTGCAGGCGGTCGCCTTGCACATGGACGCCGGGAAACCCCTGGCGCAGCGTCGCCACGTCGGCCCAGTGGGTGGTCGCCGGGCGCCCGTCGAGAACCCCGGCGGCGGCCAGGATCAGCGCTCCCGAACACACCGAGCCGAGCCGCCGTATGCACGGTTCGGCGGCTTTCAGCCAGGCGAGCAGGTCGGCGTTGCGGGTCTGCGCCTCGACACCGAGGCCGCCGGGCACCAACAGGGTGTCCAGGCTTTCCGGCGGACAGTCGCGCCAGGCGAGGTCGGCGCAGATGCGGATGCCCGCGGAACTGGGCACCGCTTCGCTACGCTCGCCGAGCACCTGTATCCGGTAGAAAGGCGGCAGGCCCTGGCGCTGGCGTTCGACGTTGGCCGAGGCGAATACCTGCAGCGGTCCGGTCACGTCCAGGCTCATCACGTCGGGATAGATCAGGCAGGCAATCAGGCGCGGTTCGGGCATGGCACAACCTCATGGCGATGGCGGCAGTCTGGCGTCCTTCGGGCCTGGCCGCAATGCCAGTCGGCCCACGGATCTTGCCATTCGCTCGCCCGGGGCGTCCCGCTGCGCCGATGGTTGGTATCGCCTCGGCACGCCGCATGCCCTATTGTCTGGTAACGGGTGATGGCTTTTTGACTCATCGCTGCAGAGGCGCCAGGGTATTGTCGTCCAGGCCTGTTTCAGCGTTCGGTCCGAGGTAGGGGAGTCAGCATGCTTGCACGCGACAGCCTGGTACAGGCTGGTCTGCCGGATAATCCGTATGCGCGCCAGTTGCGCAACGGCTTTCGTTGGTTGCGGTTCGAAAAGGAGCTGGAAAACGAGTTTCGCGAGTTTCTCAGCTGGAACTCGCTGATGCAGCGGCGCGCTGCCATCGGGGTGGCGTTCCTGATCTGGGCGCTGTTCATCGTGGCCGACTGGATGATGGTGGACATCCGCCTGCACCCCAGCCTGTTCGAGCAACTGCTGGGCGTGCGCCTGGGAATGATCGGCCTGCTGCTGGTGGTCTGGCCGGCGGCCTTCCTGCCCAGCCTGCGCAAGGTCGGCGATGCCATCGCGCCCTACTGCCTGCTGCTGATCAACCTGGCGGTGCTGGCCTGCGACGTGCTGTTCGAGTGGCATGGGGTGCCGCGCTTCACCCAACTGGGCGCGACCCTGGGTATCCTCGCGGTGTTCTTCCCGCTCGGCCTGGCGTTCTGGGCCTGCGTGCGCCTGGCGTTGCTGTGCCTGGCCCTGAACCTGGCGGTATTCCTGCTTTTCGGCGGCGAAGAGAACCTGCGTACCAACCTGCTGAATACGCTCTACAACGGCCTGGTGGTGCTGATCTGTTCGTTCGCCCTGTACCTGCAGGACTACGCCCAGCGCGAGCAGTTCCTCGGCCGGCGGCTGCTGGGCATGATGGCCGAACAGGACAGCCTCACCGGCCTGGTCAACCGACGCTACTACGAGCTGCTCGCCCAGCGGGCCCTGGAGCAGGGCGCCCGCGAAGAAAAGGGAGTGGCGCTGATCCTGGTGGATGTCGACGACTTCAAGGCCTACAACGACCACTACGGGCATCCGGCCGGCGATGCCGCCCTGCGCCAGCTTGGCGTCGTGCTCCGGCAGGGCGCGCGGCGGCCGCTGGATATCGCCGCGCGCCTGGGCGGGGAGGAGTTCGCCGTGTTGCTCTACGACAGCGAGGAGGGCAACACCCTGGCCATCGCCGAGCGCCTGCGGCAGGCGGTGGAGGCGCTGGGCATCGAGCACCTGGGCTCCAGCGCCGGCCCCTGCCTGACCATCAGCCTGGGGGTGGCCTATTCGACCTCCGGCATGGGCCTGGACGCGCTCTATCGCGAGGCCGACCGCGCGCTCTACGAGGCCAAGGATGCAGGGCGCAACGCGGTGCGCGTGGCGTTCCGGCAGCACGACCGCCTCGAATAGAGGAAACGAAAAAAGGCGCCCGTGGGCGCCTTTCGTCGTATGGAACGGCTCAGCCTTGGCTGGGCATACTCCAGTCCTGCAGGTTGTAGCCGTTGTGGCTGAGTTCTTCGCGTGCCTGTTGCAGCAGGCCGGCAAGCTGCTCCGGATCGGAGTAGGCGGAGCTCGGAATGCGTGCACGGCCCAGCAGGCGGGTGCCAGTGCGATCGACTACGGACAGGCTCAGGCCGCCGTCACTGCCTAGCTCGGACCAGGCAACGCACTGGTATGGCTGGAAGGCGCGCCCGGTGATCAGCAAAGCCTCGTTGAAACGGAGCGTAGCGTTCATGGGAGTCGGTCTCTCTCGTTCATGTCTGTGTGGAACATGGGTGGCGCTTCCCGGCTCCACCGTGTTCGGTCACGCTAACTGATGCTTTCGAAAGCGAAAAAGTCACGGCGTGGCGCGTTTGTGCAACAGGTTGTCGCTTTTTCGAAGGGTTTTAGCGTGCCGAAGCGGCTAGGCGCGGTGTTTTGTCGCAGAACTCCAGGAGGGCGGCCAGGCCGCCTTGCGCTCGCCGCCCGCGCCTGCACAGCCTAGAATGGCGGCCCACCTGTGGCAGCGGACCGCTTCGCATGGATATCGACCTCGCCCGTACCTTCCTGGAGATCGCCCGCAGCGGTAGCTTCGTCGCTGCCGCGGAACGCCTGCACCTGACCCAGACCGCCGTCACCGCGCGCATCCAGAACCTCGAAGGGCAACTCGGCTGCCGGCTGTTCGTGCGCAACCGCGCGGGCGCGCGCCTGACCGCCGACGGCGAGCACTTCCTCGGCTACGCCAGCCAACTGGTGCAGACCTGGGATGCGGCGCGACGCGACCTGCCGCTGCCGGACGGCTTCCGCAACCTGCTCAACCTCGGCGGCGAGGTCAGCCTGTGCAATCCGCTGCTGCTCAACTGGATGCGGCGCCTGCGCGAGGCGATTCCCGGCCACGCCGTGCGGGTCGAGATCGGCCAGGGCGCCGACCTGCTCAAGCAACTGGAGCAGGGCGCGCTGGACGCCGCGCTGGTCTACCAGCCGGAATACTGGCCAGGGCTGCAGGTCGAGCAGTTGCTGGAGGAAAAGCTGGTGATGGTGCGTTCCGTGATATCCGCGGAGCCCTATCTGTATGTCGACTGGGGCCCGGATTTCCGCAGCCAGCATGATGCCGCGCTGCCGGACCGGGCCAAGGCCGCGCTGGCCTGCAACCTCGGGCCGCTGGCCCTGCAGTACATCATGCAGAACGGCGGTAGCGGCTATTTCCGTACCCGGGTGGTGAGCAGCTACCTGGATGGCGGCACCCTGCAACGGGTCGAGCAGGCGCCGGAGTTCGCCTACCCGACCTACCTGGTGTACTCCCGCGAGCGCCTGTCGCCGACCCTGCGCCATGCGTTCCAGTTGCTGCGCGAAGTGGTCCGCGAGGACAGCGACTGGTCGCAGCGCTGGGACTACGTGATCTGATCGGCCTGGCCCAGGTGCTGCAGCCAGTTGCGGTAGAGCGCGGCGATCAGGTCGGTCTGGCTGACGATGCCGACCAGGTAGCCGGCTTCGTTGAGCACCGGCAGGCAGTGCAGGCCTTCGTCGGATAGCAGCGAGACCAGCTCGACGGCGTGGGTGTCGGCCTGTACGCAGACCACCGGGGTGGTCATGATCGTCTTCAGCTTGGTCCCGCGCAGGAAGCGCAGGCGCTTGAACGGGCTGCCGTCGGGGCGGAAGTGCTTGAGCAGGTCGCTCTGGGTGACGATGCCGGCCAGCCGCCGATGCTCGTCGAGCACCGGCAGGGCCTTCAGGCGGTGTTCCTGCAACTGCTTCCAGGCGTCGTCGATGAAGGTCTCGGTGCTGGCGGTCTGCACGTCGCGGGACATGATCCGTGCCGCGGTCAGCTCGCCCATGCGCCGGCGCAAGGCGTAGCGCTCGGTGTGGTGGATCAGTCGCTCGAGGTCGTCGCGGGTGATGTCGACGTATTCGCCGAAGTCCTGCAGCGCCTGGTCCAGGTCCCGGGCGGAGAAGTCCGTCCGCGCGCTCGGCGCCAGGTCGCGGGTGCCATGGAGATTGGCCCGCGGCGGCTGGTAGGGCCGCGGGTAGGGAGAGCGCATCAGGTTGTTGTAGAGCAGCGCGCAGCCGATCAGCACCAGGGTGGAGAGCAGGATCGGCCAGACCACGTCGATGCCGAGTTCGCTCAGGGACGGGTTGAGGGCCACGCTCAGGGCCAGCGCGCAGCTCGGCGGATGCAGGCAGCGCAGGGCGAACATCAGCAGCATGCCGAGGGCCATGCCGACCAGGGCCGGGGCCAGTTCGTGCCCGAACCAGTAGGCGCTGAGGCCGCCGGCCAGGGCGGCGACCAGGTTGCCGCCGAGCATCGACCAGGGTTGCGCCAGGGGGCTGGAGGCGAGGGCGAACAGTAGTACGGCGGATGCGCCGAGCGGCGCTGCCAGGCGCAGCGCCAGTTCGCTGCCGAACAACGCCTGGCAGGCGAATACCGCGGCGAGCGCGCCGATGCAGGCACCGAGTCCGGCGCGCAGGCAGTCGCGCGGTCGAGCGTTCAGGGTCAGGGGGCGGAAGCCTTTCAGCCAGGTGCGTACGGCGGTGCTGGGGGAGTCGTTCATGGAACTCTTCGAAGCGAAAGAAAGGGGCCGTTGCCGGCCCCGCAAGGCACTTTCGTGCTGGAGGCATCCATCCCTGGATGATGGAGTCGGTTCAGGCGAGGAACGGCGGGCCGGCGGCCTCGCGGGATTCCTCGAGGGGGCGGACCACCTGCCGGCAGATCTTGCCGGTATCCCGGGCGACCCGGCGGGCGGCCTCGGGATCGTCGGCGAACGGCAGCAGGGCGGCCTGCTCGCGTTCCTCGCGGGTACTGCCGGCGAGGCTGAGCGCGATGCCGAGCACCAGGGTGGGGAGGCACAGCAGGGACAACAGCATGTTCAGGCCCCCTGGCCGGCCGCCAGGACCGGCTGCCGCTGCTCCTGCGCGCTGCGCAGGGTCCGCCAGGTGTTGTAGGCCATCAGCAGCATGCCGCTGGCGAAGGTGGCGCCGCCGAGCAGGCGCACCACGTAGCCCGGATGGCTGGCCACCAGCGCCTCGACGAACGAGTAGGTGAGCGTGCCGTCCTCGTTGATCGCCCGCCACATCAGGCCCTGGGTGATGCCGTTGACCCACATCGAGGCGATGTACAGCACGGTGCCGATGGTGGCCAGCCAGAAGTGCGCGTTGATCAGGCCGACGCTGTGCATCCGCTCGCGGCCCCAGAGTTTCGGGATCATGTGGTAGAGCGTGCCGATGGAGATCATCGCCACCCAGCCGAGGGCGCCGGCGTGGACATGGCCGATGGTCCAGTCGGTGTAGTGGGACAGCGAGTTGACCGTCTTGATCGCCATCATCGGGCCTTCGAAGGTGG
>NZ_KV800316.1:0-15395 GCF_001810205.1 Pseudomonas sp. HMSC076A11
AGACTGGGCGGTATGTGGAGAGTGATCCGATTGGACTAAGTGGGGGAGTGAACACATACGGATATGTACAGGGAGCCCCCCTCAACCGTATTGATCCTTTAGGTCTAGCAGCAATAGAGATTGATATTCCTAAATCAGCATACGATTGGATACCCGGAAATATTCGATTACCTGCGGGAAGACTGTTAGGGGGAGTATTGCTGGTGGCTAGTATTTCCGGAGCTACGCCACAAGCTGACAGCGATACAAAAGAGCAAAACTGCCCAAAAGACTGCCCGCCGTGCAAGACAATTAGCGGCAGGATCATTCCTGTTGGAACCTTGGGCTATAGACCATTAGACATTATTCCAGACGACGAAATGCAACACGGGGTTTATGGATCTCATCACAACATGTTTGTTGCCAATCAGAACCCCAACAATTGCCGATGCTTCTGGCAGAAGAAAAACTACGTATTAAAACCTGAGCAGCTACCGAAAAACGCAGTTCCAGTAGGGCCGTTTATAAACTGAGGTTACTCATGAGATATTCAAATGGAAAAAAAGTAGAGCTGGGAGACAAAATTGATCTTGGCGACGGAGATACAGCTATAATTGTCGGAATCATTGATGAGAATCTCTACTCAGAAGAATACCCCAAAAGTGATTGGGAATACTTAAAATCAGGACTATTGATGCTCACAAGAGACTCAACACTACTCCACTACCCAAAAATAGAAGACGAGATAAAACTAATAAGCAGAAAAGCCAAGTAAATTGAAGGTCTCCAACCATCTTTAAGACCAACTTAAACCTTGTCGCATTCCAGATGGTGTCTTTGATGCTAATTACGGCGAGCTTGCAAGCATGCTGGCAGGCTTAGTTAAGTCAAACCTCGATATCGAACTGGGGGAGCTGTGGCGCCGGCCCGGTCCCCTTTATGGTCCGTAGCTCAATTGGTTAGAGCATCCCCCTCCTAAGGGGAAGGTTGGAGGTTCGACCCCTCTCCGGGACGCCATTTCATGCTCTGCTCCAGCTTCCCTCGCCGCTTCGCCAGTCCGCTTGCCGTCACTTTCTCCGATAGCTTTTCTTGCCGCCCGGCGTCAGGCAGTACACCCCTCCGCGCGAGAGAAAAGGGGACAGATTTATTTTTACTACTCTAATTTCAGCGACTGCGCCCACGCTGAACTACTCAAAGCAAATAACTCGCTAAACCATGCGCCCTTGCCTAGGCATCGCGAAATTCCTTTACGGCATCTGAACTGGAGTCTCCATGCTAGAAAAATTAGAGTAGAGAAAATAAATCTGTCCCCTTTATGGTCGTCCCCTTTATGGTCGTATGAGGAATGTTCGGGTGGAAGCGTTAAGATCACTAGCGCCGGGGCAGAATCTCTGACAGTACCTATGCGACCTACACCAATACTGATGGCACAACCCTGAACCTAACCGCAGGACGGTACGCCGAGCTTTGAAGCAATGAACAGCTGGATCCTGAAGTGAATCGTAGCCACAGAGATGTGGCTATCGGCTACAATCGGCGCCTGTCAGTCTGGAGGATGCCATGTACGCGATGCTCACCGGTGCAACCCTGCTCATATTTGCAGTGGCTGCGAGGCTTCTAGCGCGTAGCGCCATACACCCCTCGGTCGCTATGCCTATCACCTGGGGGCTAGGTCTCATCGGTGTCAGTCTAGCATCGTTGATAGGGTTCTACCGTGTCGAGTCTGATGCACTGCTAATTTTTCTGTTTGGTGTGATGTCATTCTCCCTCTCCGCTGGGTGTTTCTCGTTTCTTTACAACGGTTACTTTCGTGCGCCGAGTTCAAATTTTCTGTTCGATAGCGAACTTCGGACCAGGGCGCTCGTAATCTTTTTCTGCTTGGCGCACATCGTATTTCTTACGGTAATTTATAGAGACTTGTCTTCTATAGCTCCAACACTGCGCGAGGCTGCGTATATGGCGCGCGCCCAGTCTGTATCCGGTGAGCCCGTTTTAAGCTCGCTCTCAATGAACTATTTACAGCTTGGACAGACCGTCATACCACTTGTGGTTTTACTATACTTGCGCGGTAAGTGTGGAGTCCTAGGCTTCTTGGCTATATCTGTTCCATGGATGGGGGTTATCTTGCTCGCAAGTGGTCGAGCATCACTTATGCAGATGCTTGTCGGGTTATTCTTTATCTACATACTTGTCAAGGGGAGTCCTTCTTTAAAAAGCCTTCTTGTAATAGGTTTGGCAATGTTTTTAGTTATTGCTGTTGGCGCTGTCGCTACATCCAAGATTCAATTTCATGAAGGTGATGGGATCTCGACTCTTTTCATAGAGCTCTATCGTCATGTGGCGGGATATGCTTTGCAAGGGCCTGTTCTCTTCGATAGGTACTATCAGGGCTCAATACATTTAGAGCCATATTGGTCGCCGCTAAATGGCTTTTGCAGCATATTGGCTACAGTTGGTCTCTGCCAGAAACCCCCTCTTCATCTTGACTTCTATGAGTATGCGCCTGGTGAACTCGGCAACGTTTACTCGATGTTCTTCTCAATGTATCCGCACTATGGCGCTTTGGGCGTAATAGGAGTGATGGCTCTGTATGGAATGCTTTGCTCTTATGCATACTGTAAAGCGAAGAAAGGTAGCCTATACTTTACAGTCCTTTCCTCGTACCTCTTTTCTGCCATTGTCTTTTCCCTGTTCAGTGACCAGATATCCACCTCCTGGTGGTTCTACGTCAAGATGACAATAATTCTTGGAATTCTGTGCTTCGTATTCAGGCGAGATCGAATGTTCGTGATCCGCCTTCCACAAGCTGGGTAATCATCAGTGGTTTGTATTGTGCTGTATATGGCTTTCGTTAGAAATCCCTCTCAAACTCCCTAGCATCTGCATCAATGGCGTCCCTCTTCGGGACGCTATGTGCCAAACTTCCGTCGTTCTGCGTTGCAGGAAAGAATATCTCCATACCATATCTCGTATGCATATGCGCCAACTCCATAAGGAGAGAAATTATTTGGCAATGAGCTAATATTCGAGTGAATTTCATGCTTCTTGCCGTTAATGTGTAGACAGTATTTATTACCTGGGCTCTACCTTGGGGACTCCCCGCATCGCTCCTGATGTCTCTGAGCTTGTTTTCACCTCTTGGGATTGCCTTGCCGCCTGTCTTCGTCACCATCGGGGCGCGGCAAGCGACTGTTTCCAGTGCCTGACTGTGTAGAATTCCCATAGAGGCTTGGTACGTCGCCCAGAAGGCTGGATGCTTCGGATGCCGTTTGCATACGCTTGTCACTTCCATGTTTTACATAACGATACATGAACCTTGACAGCTCCTTCCGACGGGGCTTATAAGTGGCGCCATCAGGTCGTGCGCATCAGCGTCGATGTCGCGGGACCGAACCTAACGCATACGCACAGAGCAAATGGGCTCTCCCGGGGTTACCCGGGAGGGCCTTTTTTCTTCCCGAAAAAATAACAACAAGAGGTGATACCCATGCGTCACGGCGATATTTCCAGCAGCAACGACACCGTCGGAGTGGCGGTGGTCAACTACAAGATGCCGCGCCTGCACACCGCGGCGGAGGTCCTGGACAACGCCCGGAAGATCGCCGACATGATCGTTGGCATGAAGCAGGGCCTGCCCGGCATGGACCTGGTGGTGTTCCCCGAGTACAGCCTGCAGGGCATCATGTACGATCCGGCGGAGATGATGGAAACCGCGGTGGCGATCCCCGGCGAGGAAACCGAGATATTCTCCCGCGCCTGCCGCAAGGCCAACGTCTGGGGCGTATTCTCCCTCACCGGCGAACGGCACGAGGAGCATCCGCGCAAGGCGCCGTACAACACCCTGGTGCTGATCGACAACAACGGCGAGATCGTCCAGAAGTACCGCAAGATCATTCCCTGGTGCCCCATCGAGGGCTGGTATCCCGGTGGCCAGACCTACGTCAGCGAAGGGCCGAAGGGCATGAAGATCAGCCTGATCATCTGCGACGACGGCAACTACCCGGAAATCTGGCGCGACTGCGCGATGAAGGGCGCCGAGCTGATCGTGCGCTGCCAGGGCTACATGTATCCGGCCAAGGACCAGCAGGTGATGATGGCCAAGGCCATGGCCTGGGCCAACAACTGCTATGTGGCGGTGGCCAACGCCGCCGGCTTCGACGGCGTGTATTCCTACTTCGGCCACTCGGCGATCATCGGCTTCGACGGTCGTACCCTCGGTGAGTGCGGCGAGGAGGAAATGGGTATCCAGTACGCCCAGCTGTCGCTTTCGCAGATCCGCGATGCGCGCGCCAACGATCAGTCGCAGAACCACCTGTTCAAGATCCTCCACCGCGGCTACAGCGGCTTGCAGGCGTCCGGCGATGGCGACCGGGGCCTGGCGGAGTGTCCGTTCGAGTTCTACCGCACCTGGGTCACCGACGCCGAGAAGGCGCGCGAGAATGTCGAGCGACTGACCCGCTCGACTACCGGTGTGGCGCAATGCCCGGTCGGCCGGCTGCCCTACGAGGGACTGGAGAAGGAGGCCTGACGGCAGACGCCGCCAGCCCGGCGTGCCGTCGTGCGGCACGCCGTCTCCGCCATTTCCCCCTGTGGCAGAAGGAGTTTCATCCATGCCTTTTCTGAGCGACATGCTCGACCAGTCCCGCCGGCAGCAGGACGAGGAACAGGCCCTGGCGCGGGAGAATCTTGCCGAGGCAAGTCTGCTCCAGGCCCACCTGAGTCACCGCAGCGCCCTGCACAGCCGTTTCCGTTTCGACCCGGCGGCGGTGATGGACTGCCTGCGCGCCGAGGTGCTCGGCCAGGAACCGGCGCTACAGGCCGTCGAGGACATGCTCAAGGTGGTTCGCGCGGACATCGCCGACCCGCGCCGTCCGCTGTTCAGCGCGCTGTTCCTCGGCCCCACCGGGGTCGGCAAGACCGAGATCGTGCGCGCCCTGGCCAGGGCCCTGCACGGCGACGCCGAGGGGTTCTGCCGGGTGGACATGAACACCCTGTCCCAGGAGCACTATGCCGCCGCCCTCACCGGTGCGCCGCCGGGCTACGTCGGGGCGAAGGAGGGCACCACCCTGTTGGAGCAGGACAAGCTGGACGGCAGTCCCGGGCGCCCCGGCATCGTTCTCTTCGACGAACTGGAAAAGGCCAGCCCGGAAGTGGTCCATGCGTTGCTCAACGTACTCGACAACGGCCTGCTGCGGGTCGCTTCCGGCGAACGCACCTACCATTTCCGCAATACCCTGGTGTTCATGACCAGCAATCTCTGCGCCCATGAGATCCAGCGCTACGACGAGCGTCGCCAGCGCCTGCCCTGGCGCCTGCTGCCGGTCGGCGGCGAGCGCCGGCGGCGGGACATCGACGGGATGGTCCGGGCCCGGCTGCTGAAGACTTTCTCGCCGGAGTTCGTCAATCGTCTCGATAGCGTGGTCACCTTCAACTGGATCGAACGCGACGTCGTCGCGCGTCTGGTCGAGCTGGAGGTGCAGCGGCTCAACCGGCGCCTGGAGAAGCATCGCTGCCGCCTGGAGGCGACCCCGGAGGTGCTGGCGAAGATCGCCCGCGCCGGCTTCGACCGGCAGTTCGGCGCCCGTGCGTTGCGCCGCAGCGTCCGTCATCATCTCGAGGTACCGCTGGCCGAGCATCTGCTCGACCACCACCAGCCGGGCGACGGGAACTGCACGACCTACCTGGCGAGCCTGGAGCACGAGCGGGTTCGCTTCGTGCGGCGCTGAGCGACAGTCACAGGAGAGGAAACGGATGGGATCGCACCAGGAGCGGCCGCTGATCGGCCTGCTGTTCTCCGAAACCGGCGTCACCGCCGATATCGAGCGCTCGCAGCGCTATGGCGCATTGCTTGCGGTCGAGCAACTGAACCGCGAGGGCGGCGTCGGCGGTCGCCCGATCGAAACGCTGTCCCAGGACCCCGGCGGCGACCCGGACCGCTATCGGCTGTGCGCCGAGGACTTCATTCGCAACCGGGGGGTACGGTTCCTCGTGGGTTGCTACATGTCGCACACGCGCAAGGCGGTGATGCCGGTGGTCGAGCGCGCCGACGCGCTGCTCTGCTACCCGACCCCCTACGAGGGCTTCGAGTATTCGCCGAACATCGTCTACGGCGGTCCGGCGCCGAACCAGAACAGTGCGCCGCTGGCGGCGTACCTGATTCGCCACTACGGCGAGCGGGTGGTGTTCATCGGCTCGGACTACATCTATCCGCGGGAAAGCAACCATGTGATGCGCCACCTGTACCGCCAGCACGGCGGCACGGTGCTCGAGGAAATCTACATTCCGCTGTATCCCTCCGACGACGACGTGCAGCGCGCCGTCGAGCGCATCTACCAGGCGCGCGCCGACGTGGTCTTCTCCACCGTGGTGGGCACCGGCACCGCCGAGCTGTATCGCGCCATCGCCCGTCGCTACGGCGATGGCAGGCGGCCGCCGATCGCCAGCCTGACCACCAGCGAGGCGGAGGTGGCGAAGATGGAGAGCGACGTGGCAGAGGGGCAGGTGGTGGTCGCGCCTTACTTCTCCAGCATCGATACGCCCGCCAGCCGAGCCTTCGTCCAGGCCTGCCATGGTTTCTTCCCGGAGAACGCGACCATCACTGCCTGGGCCGAGGCGGCCTACTGGCAGACCTTGTTGCTCGGCCGCGCCGCGCAGGCCGCAGGCAACTGGCGGGTGGAAGACGTGCAGCGGCACCTGTACGACATCGACATCGACGCGCCCCAGGGGCCGGTCCGGGTGGAGCGCCAGAACAACCACAGCCGCCTGTCTTCGCGCATCGCGGAAATCGATGCGCGCGGCGTGTTCCAGGTCCGCTGGCAGTCGCCCGAACCGATTCGCCCCGATCCTTATGTCGTCGTGCATAACCTCGACGACTGGTCCGCCAGCATGGGCGGGGGAGCGCTCCCATGAGCGCCAACTCGCTGCTCGGCAGCCTGCGCGAGTTGCAGGTGCTGGTACTCAACCCGCCGGGAGAGGTCAGCGACGCCCTGGTCTTGCAGCTGATCCGCATCGGTTGTTCGGTGCGCCAGTGCTGGCCGCCGCCGGAAGCTTTCGATGTGCCGGTGGACGTGGTCTTCACCAGCATTTTCCAGAATCGCCACCACGACGAGATCGCTGCGCTGCTCGCTGCCGGAACTCCGCGCACTACCCTGGTGGCGCTGGTGGAGTACGAAAGCCCCGCGGTGCTCTCGCAGATCATCGAGCTGGAGTGCCACGGCGTGATCACCCAGCCGCTCGACGCCCACCGGGTGCTGCCTGTGCTGGTATCGGCGCGGCGCATCAGCGAGGAAATGGCGAAGCTGAAGCAGAAGACCGAGCAGCTTCAGGAACGCATCGCCGGCCAGGCCCGGATCAACCAGGCCAAGGCGTTGCTGATGCAGCGCCATGGCTGGGACGAGCGCGAGGCGCACCAGTACCTGTCGCGGGAAGCGATGAAGCGGCGCGAGCCGATCCTGAAGATCGCTCAGGAGTTGCTGGGAAACGAGCCGTCCGCCTGAGCGATCCGGGCCGACCAGAACAATAACAAGAGGGGTATCGTCATGATGCTGGGACTGGTTCTGCTGTACGTTGGCGCGGTGCTGTTTCTCAATGCCGTCTGGTTGCTGGGCAAGATCAGCGGTCGGGAGGTGGCGGTGATCAACTTCCTGGTCGGCGTGCTGAGCGCCTGCGTCGCGTTCTACCTGATCTTTTCCGCAGCAGCCGGGCAGGGCTCGCTGAAGGCCGGAGCGCTAACCCTGCTATTCGCTTTTACCTATCTGTGGGTGGCCGCCAACCAGTTCCTCGAGGTGGACGGCAAGGGCCTCGGCTGGTTCTGCCTGTTCGTCAGCCTCACCGCCTGCACCGTGGCGATCGAGTCGTTCGCCGGCGCCAGTGGTCCGTTCGGCCTGTGGAACGCGGTCAACTGGACAGTCTGGGCGTTGCTCTGGTTCTGTTTCTTCCTGCTGCTGGGGCTGTCCCGCAGCATCCAGAAGCCGGTGGCCTACCTGACCCTGGCCAGCGCCATATTCACCGCCTGGTTGCCCGGCCTGCTGCTGCTCGGGCAGGTGCTCAAGGCATAGCAGGAAGTCGGAAAGGGATGGCGGCTTGCCGCCATCCCGTCCCTTCCGAACTCCTAGCCGAGCGGCCAGTTGATCACCACGACGGCGTCGTTGTAGTCGTTGTCGGTGCCGTCTTCAGAGCCGACCAGGGCGAAGTTCAGCTCGTTGGTCAGGATTACCTGTGCCGAGACCAGATCCGAGGGGCGGCCGTTGACGCTGACCTGGACCTGTACCTTGCCACTGCTGCCGGAGTTGAGCACCTGGGTGCCGATGACGGCGTTATTGGTGCTTTGCCCGCTGAAGGTCGCGGCCGTCTCGTTGTTGACCAGCACGTTCACCGTCTGGGTTCCGGACGAGTTGGCGAAGGCGGTGACGCCGAACCGGGTGTTGGCGGGAAGGGTGAACACTCCTTGTGTTGCCATGGTGTATCTCCACTGAATACCTGGCCTGCCTTTTCAGGCAGCCGTCTGGCGCGCGGTATGGCGTGTCGGGAGAAATCCGCAGTCCTTGGCGGCAGGCGATGCGCAGGCAGGAAGGACGCATCGTTCAGCCAATCTACGCCGTCGACCGGGCGCGACCACTGCTAGAGTTCGCAGGAGGGCTACAGGGGTGTCCTGGCACTGGCGATGCATGGCCCGGTGCCGGACTGCGGCAGCGGCCTGCCGTGCCGGCTCGTTCGATTGTTACGCTGTCTGTAACGATCTATTGCCGATGCCGGCAGGCCAGGGGCGATTGTCTCGAAATATACTGCGTCACCTGGTCGCCGCAGCGGCGACGGCTACCCACTGGCCGTCGTCCGGGTCGCCGGTTCCATCCCGGCCGCGCCAACCCCCGCATTCAGGCCCCGCTGCGGCGACTGCATTCCCGCTGGATTCGAGGCTCGTACCCTATGACTCCCGATCAACGATTTGCCCGTTGGGTTCAAGTCGCTATCGCGGTATTCGTGTTGCTGTTCGTCTACTTCCTGGTCGCCGACCTGTGGATGCCGCTCACCCCGCAGGCCCAGTTGACCCGGCCGGTGGTGCGCGTCGCGCCGCGTGTCAGCGGTCAGGTCGCCGAGGTGCTGGTGTCCAACAACGGCCACGTGCAGCCCGGCGAAGTATTGTTCCGCCTCGATCCCGAGCCTTTCCGACTGGCCGTGCGCCAGGCCGAACTGGCACTGGAGGAAGCCGAGCGCACCAACCGCGAGCTGGATGCCGCCATCGCCTCGGCCAAGGCCGACCTCCTGGCCGCGCGCAGCAGCGCCGGCGAGCTGGACAGCGAGGCGCGCCGCACCGCCCAACTGGTGCAGCGCCACCATGTGTCGCAGCAGATGCACGAGCAGGTCAGCGCCCAGGCCCAGGCCGCCCGTGCCCGGGTCGCCGCGGCCCAGGCGCGGATCGGCGAGCTGACCGCGCGACGCGGCACGGCCGGCGAGGACAACCTGCGCCTGCGCCAGGCGCGTAACGCCCTGGCCCAGGCCCGTCTGCAACTGCAATACAGCAGCGTCCGGGCCGACCGCGCCGGGACCCTGAGCAACCTGCAACTGACCCCGGGCACCTACGTTCCGGCCGGTACGCCGGTGGCGGCGCTGGTGGACGACCGCATCGACATCGTCGCCGACTTCCGCGAGAAATCGCTGCGCTACGTGCGCCCTGGCGACCGTGCGGCGGTGGTGTTCGACGCGCGTCCCGGCGAAGTGTTCGGCGCGCGGGTGGCGGCCATCGACGCCGGGGTCAAGGAGGGCCAGCTGGACGCCAACGGCGACCTCGCCGCGCCGGTCACCTCCGACCGCTGGGTCCGCGACGCTCAGCGCCAGCGCCTGCACGTGGTGCTCGACGAACTTCCCGAAGGCTTGCTGCCCACCGGTGCCAAGGCCACCGTGCAGCTGTATCCCGGCGACGGCTTGAGCCACCTGCTCGGTCGCGCGCAGATCGTCGCCATCAGCCTGCTGCACTACGTCTACTGACGCCATGCCGGCCAAGCTCGCGATGTCCGCCAACGACCTGCGTCAGTGCCTGCGCATCGCCGGCGGCGGCACCCTGGGGTTCTTCGTCTGCAAGCTGATGAACTGGGACTACGGCTCGTTCTTCGGCGTCTACCCGATGCTGCTGCTCGGCCTGACGCCGGTGATCAACCTGCACATCGTCCGCCAGTTCCTCGCCAACTCGGTGGTGATCAGCGTCGAGGTACTGGTGCTGTACGGGTTGTTCGGCGACCGGCCGCTGCTGATGACGCCTATCGTCTTCGGCCTCTTCGTCTACCGCTTCGCCCTGATGGCGCGCGGCCCGCTGTTCTTCTTCGGCGCACTGAGTTCGGTGTTCCTCTCGATGCTGCTGCACTTTGCCAGCTATCCGGACGTCGATCTGTTCGACATGCTCGCCAGCAACATGGTCGCCACCTGGCTGACGGTGGCCATCGCCGTGCTGATGTTCTACCTGTTCCCCGACGTCGAACCGCGGTCGCCGCGCCAGGCGCCGGCCAAGGACGCCCCCAGCCGGCGCCACGAGACGCTGCTCGGGGCCACGGTGGCAACCTTGTCCTTCGTGGTCTTCCAGACCTTCGACCTGAAGGACTCGCTGTCGGCGCAGATCGCCTCGATCCTGGTGTTGTTTCCCATGCACTGGAAGGGCGTGCACTTCGCCGGGCGCATCCGCGCCCTCGGTACGCTGCTCGGCTGTGCGCTGGCGGTGGGCTTGCAGGTGCTGCTCTACGATCACTACGACATCCTGCCCTTCGTCGCCCTGTTGCTGTGGATCTCGGCGATGTTCTGCGCGCGCATCCACATGCTGGAGAACGGCGTACCGGGGATCGGTTTCGGCGCGCTGACCACCCTGGCGATCGTCCTCGGCCAGTACCTGACGCCAACCCACGACATGATGTACAGCGTGCTCTACCGATTTACCTCGGTGTGCTTCGCGGTGCTGATCACGTTGATGACGGTGCTGGTGATCCACCTGTTCCTCAACCGCTTCGCCGCCACCCGGCACTACAGCCACTGAGGCCTCAGGCGCGCCGGCCCGGCCAGTTGACCAGCGCGACGCCGAGCATCACCAGCAGCATGCCGCCGATCGCCGCCGGCGCCAGGCGCTCGTCGAACAGCAGCCAGGAGGCCAGCGCGGTCACTGGCGGCACCAGGTAGAACAGGCTCGCCACCTTCGACGCGGCGCCATGCCGGATCAGCGTGTAGAGCAGGCCGACGGCGCCGAACGAGAGTCCCAGCACCAGCCAGCCGAGGGTCAGCACGAACGGCGTGCTCCACTGCACCTCGCGGCTTTCGAAAAGCAGGGCGGCGAGGCCGAGCAGGGCGCCGCTGGCCAGGTACTGGACGACGCCGCCGGTGCGCAGGTCCATGCCGCCGCAGAAGCGCTTCTGGTACAGCGTGCCGCAGGTGATCGCCGCCAGTGCCACCAGCACCGCGGCCCAGGCCAGGCCGTCGGCGCCACCGTGGATGCGGCCGAGTACCACCAGGGCTACGCCAGCCAGGCCGAGCGCCAGTCCCAGCCATTGCCGGCGGCTGACCTGCTCGCCGAGCCAGATGCCGGCCAGGGCCGCGGTAGCCAGCGGTTGCAGGCCGACCAACAGGGAGGTCAGGCCGGCCGACATGCCGTGCTCGATGGCGAGGAACACCCCGCCCAGGTACAGGCCATGGACCAGCAGGCCGGCGACCGCGACATGCCCGGCCAGCCGTGCCGAGCCCGGCCAGGGCGCACCGCTGAGCAGGGCGAAGGCGGCCAGCAGGGCGGCCGCGAGGAGCAGGCGGATGGCCAGGAAGGTGAAGGGCTCGGCGTACGGCAGGCCGAACTTGGCGCCGAGGAATCCAGTGCTCCAGAGCAGCACGAAGAGCAGCGGCATGCCGCTGCCGAGCCAGGCGGGTGTGCGCATGCAAGGTCCTCGTCGGGAGGTGGCGGGACGGTCGTGGCGCCCCGCGCGTGTCGGTGTCAGTCCAGCAGCGAGCGGCCTCGCTCCAGGTAGGCGCGCATTTCCGTCTCGGGCACCATGCCGCCGCCGGTGGCCCAGACCAGGTGGGTGGCATTGGCCAGGCGCGCCGAGGTCAGCCCCATGCGTTCGCGATAGCCCTGCGGCTCACGGGTGACCCGGGCGATGCCCGGCGCGCCGGCCAGGGCCGAGGGTTCCAGGCGGATGCCCTGGCTGCGCTCGAGCAAGGCGAGCAGGCGGAACAGTTCGTCGTCGTCCACCGTGTAGTAGCCGTCGAGCAGGCGCTGCATGGCGCGGCCGACGAAGCCCGACGGACGCCCCACCGCCAGGCCATCGGCGGCGGTGCGGTTGTCGATGCCGAAGTCCTGCACCGAAACCTGCTCGTGGCGGCCGGTATAGACGCCGAGGAACATGCAGGGCGAATGGGTCGGCTCGGCGAACAGGCAGTGCACCGCGTCGCCGAACGCCAGCTTGAGGCCGAAGGCCACCCCGCCGGGACCGCCGCCGACCCCGCAGGGCAGATGGACGAACAGCGGGTGCTCGCTGTCGACGCGGATGCCGGCGGCGTCCAACTGGCCGCGCAGTCGCTCGGCGGCGACGGCGTAGCCGAGGAACAGGTCGCGGGAGTTTTCGTCGTCGACGAAATGGGTGTAGGGATCGCCGGCCGCTTCGCGGCGGCCCTGTTCCACCGCGACACTGTAGTCGGAGGCGTACTCCACCACCGTCACGCCGTGGGCGCGCAGCTTGTCCTTCTTCCACTGGCGGGCGTCGGCGGACATGTGCACGCTGGCCTGGAAGCCCAGCGCGGCGCCGATGATGCCGATGGAAAGGCCCAGGTTACCGGTGGAGCCCACCGCTATCCGGTGGCGGGCGAAGAATGCCTGGCAATCCGCCTCGGCCAGCCGCGAGTAGTCGTCGTCGAGGCCGACCAGGCCGTGCTCCAGGGCCAGGCGCTCGGCATGGGCGAGCACTTCATAGATGCCGCCGCGGGCCTTGATCGAGCCGGAGATCGGCAGGTGGCTATCGCGTTTCAGCCAGAGCCGGCCGGGCAGTTCGGCGGCGTAATGCTGGCGCAGGGCATCGTGGAAGGTGGCGACCTCGACCAGGTCGGACTCGATGATGCCGCCGCTGGCGGCGGTTTCCGGAAACAGCCGGGCGATCAGCGGGGCGAAGCGCTGCAGGCGGGCGCTGGCGTCGGCCACGTCGGCGGCGCCGAGGCCGACGTCGGCCAGGGCTTCGGCGCTCGGCGCGATGGCCGGGTTGAACCACTCGCTCGGACGCAGGGCGATGAGGTCGGCCAGGCGCGGGAATTCGGCGAGCCAGTCGGCCTTGGGTGTTCCGAGAATCAACGGCAGTACTCCTGTGGCGGGTAGGGCGGCGAAGGCACAGAGGATATACGCCTGGCCGGCGTTTTTCCTCGTACCCGGCAGGCAAGGCAGAACGCCTCTGCGGCGAAAGGCTTTGCACACGCGAGAATGTGCCGCATGCTTGATATCTTGAACAAGCGATGCGTATTTTGTACGCGGCCGCCGCCCGGTGCGGCATCCGCGATACCAACAAGGATAAGAAGTCATGACTATCGAAGGCCAAGGCTCACTCGCCGAACGGCTGGCTGGAGTTGAAGAAATCGAATGCGTCACCCCCGACCTCAACGGGGTGCCGCGCGGCAAGGTGATGACCGGCGAGGGCTTCCTCAGCGGCCGGCGCCTGCAGCTCGCCCGTGGCGTGCTGCTGCAATGCATCATGGGCGGCTACCCGCCGGCGCGCTTCTATGGCAGCGACGATGGCGACCTGGCGCTGGTCGCCGAGCCGACCCAGGTCCATCGCCTGCCCTGGAGCAACACTCCGCGCGCCTTCGCCATCTGCGATGCGCAGGAACTGGATGGCACGCCGTCCGGGCTGTCCACCCGCGGCCTGCTCAAGCAGGTGGTGGCGCGCTACGCCGCCCACGGCTGGCAACCGGTGGTGGCCACCGAACTGGAGTTCTTCGTCTTCGCCCCGAACACCGATCCCAACGAGCCGTTCCAGGCCCCGCTGGGGCCGGATGGCCGGCGCGAGCTGGGCTATTCGGCCTTCAGCGTGTCTTCCAACAACGGCCTGCGGCCGTTCTTCGAGGACGTCTACCGCTGCATGGATGCGCTGGGCCTGGTGCGCGACACCTTCATGCACGAGATGGGCACCAGCCAGTTCGAGATCAACTTCCTGCATGGCGACCCGGTCCTGCTGGCCGACCAGACCTTCCTGTTCAAGCACCTGCTCAAGGAGGTCGCGCTCAAGCACGGCCTGATCGTGGTGTGCATGGCCAAGCCGCTGGCGAAGACGCCGGGCAGCTCGATGCACATCCACCAGAGCATCGTCGAACTGGACGGCGGGCGAAACATCTTCAGCGAAGCCGATGGCGAGCCTTCCGCCGCGTTCCGCCACTTCATCGGCGGCCAGCAGGCCTGCCTGGCGGACTTCACGCCCTTCTTCGCGCCGCATGTGAACTCCTTCCAGCGCCTCTGCCATCCCTACGCTTCGCCGAACAACGCCTGCTGGTCCCACGACAACCGCGCCGCCGGCCTGCGCATCCCGGCCAGCGGAGCTTCCGCGCGGCGCGTCGAGAATCGCCTGCCGGGCGCCGACGCCAACCCTTACCTGGCCATCGCCGCCAGCCTGGCCGCCGGTCTCTACGGTCTGGAGCATGAACTGGAGCCGAGCCCGGCGATCCAGGGTGAGTTCGAGGTACCGGAGGAGTTGACCCTGCCTTGCACCATGTACGACGCCCTGCGGCGCCTGAAAGGCAGCGCGCTGGCGCGCGAACTGTTCGGCAGCGAGTTCGTCGAAGGCTACGTGGCGACCAAGAGCATGGAGCTGACCAGCTTCTTCGACGAGATCAGCCCCTGGGAGCGTCGCGTCCTGGCAGCCCAGGCCTGATCCACCGTGGTACTTTCCTAGCCCTGTGTCACCCCCTGCCGCCTCGCGGCGGCAGGGTCGTGGTGTCGGGTGCCGGCTTCGGCATCCCGCGTCCTGTCCCGGGGCCTCCCCGGGACTCCAACGCTGTGCGAGCCGGGCAGTCCGCGAGCGGCGCCGGCTCCCTTGTACGGGACCGGAGGTCCGATGCGGCGGATTTTCTTCTCTTTTCGCGCTCTCTATTTCGCTACCCTGCTGATGCTCACCGGCTCCGGCCTGCTCAGCACCTACCTGGCGCTGCGCCTGGCGGCGGACAAGGTCGACGGCCTGTGGGTCGGCGCGCTGATGGCAGCCAACTACTTCGGCCTGGTGCTGGGCGGCAAGGTCGGTCACCGGCTGATCGCCCGGGTCGGCCACATCCGCGCCTACGTCGCCTGCGCCGGGGTGGTCACCGCCGCGGTCCTCGGCCATGGCCTGCTGCCCTGGCTGCCGGCCTGGATCGCCTTGCGCATGGTGATGGGCCTGGGCCTGATGTGCCAGTACATGGTGATCGAGAGCTGGCTCAACGAG
>NZ_KV800316.1:15495-93492 GCF_001810205.1 Pseudomonas sp. HMSC076A11
TGGTGATCGAGAGCTGGCTCAACGAGCAGGCCGATGCCAGCCAGCGCGGCGCGGTGTTCGGCGGCTACATGGCGGCTTCCTACCTGGGCCTGGTGCTCGGCCAGATGATCCTGGTGGCGCATCCGCAACTGGGGCCGGAGTTGCTGATGCTGGTGGCCTTCTGTTTCGCCCTGTGCCTGGTGCCGCTGGCCCTGACCCACAAGATCCACCCCGCAGCGCTGCGCCCGGCGCCGCTCGAACCACGCTTCTTCATCCGCCGGGTGCCGCAGTCGCTGACCACCGTATTGGTCTCGGGGCTGGTGGTCGGCTCCTTCTATGGCCTGGCGCCGCTGTATGCCAACCAGTTGGGGTTGCCCAACGAGCAGGTCGGCCTGTACATGGGCGCCTGCATCTTCGCCGGGCTGCTGGTGCAGTGGCCGCTCGGCTGGCTGTCCGACCGTCGCGACCGCGCCTGGCTGATCCGCGCCTGCGCCATCCTGCTGTGCCTGTTCGCCTTGCCGCTGGCATTGTTGCAACAGATGCCGCTGGCGTTGCTGCTGGCCCTGGGAATCGCCGCGAGCATGTTGCAGTTCACCCTCTATCCGCTGGCAGTGGCCTTTTCCAACGACCATGTGGAGACCGAGCGACGGGTTTCGCTGACCGCCATGCTGCTGGTGACCTTCGGCGTCGGCGCCTGCATCGGGCCGCTGGCGGCCGGCGCGCTGATGCGGCTGTTTGGCGCTAACATGCTATATGCGTTCGTCAGCGCCTGCGCGCTGATCCTGGTCTGGCGGGTCCATCCGGAGAAGGTCAGCGGCCTGCACCGGGTCGACGACGCGCCGCTGCACCACGTGCCGACCCCGGACAACATGACCAGCTCCCCGCTGGTCGCGGCGCTCGATCCGCGGGTAGACGAACAGGCGGTGCAGGAGCAGATGGTCGATGGCGAGCCCGACGCGCCGCAGGCCGACGGTGCGACGCAGAACTGAACTCCGCTCGCCGCGGGAGCCGATAGGCAGGAGAGGTTGCGATGAGTCCGACGCTTTCCCTTCACCTGATGGTGCGCAACCTGCCGCCCGGGCAGCGGCGGCCGAAGATCGCCCAGGCCATCGGCGAGGAGAGCGCGGGACGCTTGCAGCGGGTATTGCTGGAACGCGCCCTGCGCCTGCCCGATCGCGGCTTCAGCGCCCGCATCCTCTGGTTCGACGACGATCTGGACAGCGATCTGCAGGCGCTGGCGGTGGCATTGGGCTGGAGCCTGATGAGCCAGCCGGCCGGCGACCCCGGCGAGCGCATGCGGCGTATCGCGGCGCTGGGGTTGGCGGAAAGCGAGGCGGTACTGCTGATTCGCCACGACTGCCCGGTGCTGGACGGCGACTACCTGGAAGCGGCCTGCACCGCCCTGGGCCGCCACCAGGCGGTGCTGGGGCCGGTGGAGCGGGGCGGCTACGCGCTGCTCGGCCTGACCCGGGTCGACCCGCTGTTGTTCGAGTCGATGCCCTGGGGCGGAGACCGCCTGCTGGCGCTGACCTGCGAGCGTCTCCGGCAACTGGGCTGGGAGCATCACCTGTTGCCGGCGCTCTGGGACGTCGACCGTCCCGAGGACCTGCCGCGCCTGGCGGCGCTGGGGCTGGTCCTGTGAAACTCAGAACAGTTCGTCTTTCTCGAAGCGCCGCGCTTCGCGCTGTAACTGGTAGACGAAGCGATCCACCTGACGCTGGGCGAGGCCGCTCATCTCGCTGAAGCGGACGCCGGCGAAGGTCGCGTCGAGCTTTTCGTCGAAGCGCACGTGACGCAGTTCGATCGCGCTACTGATCGCGCCCTGTGGCAGCTGGGCGCTGAAGTCTTCGTAGATCTCGCCGGGATGCAGGCGTTCGGCGACATTGCCGGCGAAGCGCAGCTTGGCGCCGGTGGCGGAGATATCCAGCAGTTGTCCGCTCAGCGGCGCGCGGAGTTTTTCCCCGGCGATTTCCGCGGCGATCGGCTGGCTCTGCTTGATGCTGGCGCGGTAGGCGTTGCGGCGCTGGTGGTAGAGCACTTCGGCGGGAAGGGCGGCCCAGTAGCAGGGGACGCCGTCGTGTTCGCCGAACTGCACCGGGCGCTCGCATTCCCAGGCGATACGCACGCCTTCGTGGAAGGCTTCGACGCGAAACGCCTCGCCGTTCTGCAGGAAACGTTCGCCGGTGTTGGGGATGAGTTCGTCCAGCGCGACCATCCCGCGGTCGCGGTCGATGTCCACCAGGAAGCTCTGGAAGCGCTGGTTGCGATCGGCAAAGGTGATCAGCAGGGAGTCGCGGCTATCCTGCAGCAGGCGCAGGTTGGCCTGGATTTCCACGGGGGCCTTGAGCACCTTCGGGGGTTGCGGCCCCGCTTCTTCGACGAACGGGTTGGGCACCTTCAATGCTCTCCTGGGGCACGAATGCCTCAATGATAGCACTGTGCCTTGATACGTGTGCTGGTCGGGTTCAGGCCTGGCTGAGCGGACGTTGCCGGCTGCTCGAGGCGGTGCCGCCGCGGCTGTCGTACAGGCTCGGGGCGTCCTGGCCGCGGAGGATGTTCAGCAGGCTGCCGGTGGAAGCCTGGTTGGCGCGGATGATCCGCCCGTTGCGCAGATTGGCCTGCTGGCAACGCTCCAGCAGTTCGCCCAGTTCGTCGCCGCGCGCCAGCAGCTCGGCGCCATCCGCGCGCTCGCGGGCATAGCGGGCAAGGCCTTCGCGGTCGAGGGAAACGCCGGCTTCGCGGAGGATTTCCGCGCGGGCCCGGCCATTTCGCTCCAGTTGCTGCATCAGTGGCTGCTTGGCCCCGAGAAGCTGTTGCAGGACCGGCAGCTCGCGCCGTTCCAGGGCCTGGAATTCTTCGTCGACCAACTGCAGGAGTTGGTTGGCGTGGCCGATATCCTCGGCGAACAGATCGAGCAGGGTAGGGGAGTCAGGCATCTCGGGCTCGGGAGTTCATTCGGCGTCCAATGTCCTCCAGCGCGTCCTTCGAGGTCAGCGCTGGGATTCGAAGTCGAGCAGCTTGCTGGCAACACGCTCGCTGTCGACCTGATAGGTGCCATCGGCGATCGCTTGCTTGATCCGGGCAACCTTATCGTTGTCGACCACCGGCAGGGTCTGCAGCTGGTCCGTGACTTTCTGCATGTTCTGGGCGGTTTCGCTGATCTGCACCGACTCGCCGCTCTTCGGAGCGGAAGTCGCGGCCTGGCCTGCCTTGTCGGCGCCAGTGGCGTCGGGGCGACCTGCGGCGGTGCTGCCGGTACGGCCGGTGGTGGCTGGCGTGCTGCCGGGATTCAGCCGGTTGAAGTCGATGACCATGGTTGTAAACCTCGAAGGTATTGGACGCTTGCCTAGCTTTTCGGCGAAGGCTTGAAAAACTTTAGGACTTATTTTCGTGCGTCGTTTCCCAGTTTAGAGAAACCCGCCGGGGTAGCGCCAGCGCTACCGGCCACGGCTTTCCCTCTACATATTCACCTCGACCGTGCCGGGTTCTATCACGCGGGCCTTGATTATCCGCTGCGAGCGCAGGTTGCGCACGCGGATCTGCTGGCCCGGGGCGCCATCGGACAGCGCCTCGCCGGGCATCTTGACGTTGATGGTGGCGGTGCGTGCGAGGATCACCACCTGGTCGCCCTTGCGCACGGCCTCGGCCTGCTCGAGGAAGACCGGCGCCAGCACCTGGTCGTTGACCACCGGTCGGCGCAGCTTCTGCCCGACGACGCGGGCCGGATCGGTCAGGTAGCCCTGGGTCAGCAGGCCGACGTCGCGCTCGACCAGGGCGATGTCGGCATCCTCCAGCACGTGCGCGCGCTTGAGTGGCTGCACCGCGACCACTACCTGGCGGAACAGTTTCACCTGCGCCGGCATGAAGATGGTCCAGGGCGCACTGCCTTCGCAACTGATGCGCACGGTGACCCTGCCGATCGGTTGTGCCGGACTTTCCTGGCTGAGCGTCAAGTCCCTGTCGCATTCGGCCAGGCGCAAGCGCGGGTCGACGCGATTGACCTGAATCTGGTAGCGCCCGTCGAGTCCGCTATTCTGCAGATATTCTTCTACCTTGAATTCAAGAAACCCCTGGGTGGAGCCGATAAGTACCTCGGGAGCGGTAAAACCCTGGGCCTGGCTGTTGTTAGCCGCGCACAGGTAGCCGAGCCCGAGCAAAACGGGTAAAAACCGTAGAGAAGTATGGCTACATGCCATTATTCGTCGAAAAACTGTCGTTGCCTGTTTCATGCAACGGGTTAAGCAATGGTCGTGCCGGAGTCCGGCACGACCGTCTGAGGGGAGCGCCAATGGCCGGTGTTTTGGATTCAGTCAACCAGCGTACGCAGTTGGTCGGACAGAACCGTCTGGAGCTGCTTCTGTTCCGCCTGGACGGCAACCAGCTCTACGGCATCAACGTGTTCAAGGTGAAAGAGGTGTTGCAGTGCCCGCGCCTGACGGTGATGCCCAAGTCCAGCCCGGTGGTGCGCGGGGTGGCGAACATCCGCGGAGGCACCATTCCGATCCTCGACCTGGCGCTGGCCACCGGCCGCCGCGGGTTGCAGGACCTGACCAACAGCTTCGCGATCATCACCGAGTACAACACCAAGGTGCAGGGCTTCCTGGTGCGCTCGGTGGAGCGCATCGTCAACATGAACTGGGAAGAGATCCATCCGCCACCCAAGGGCGCCGGCCGCGAGCATTACCTGACCGCGGTGACCCGGGTGGACAAGCAGTTGGTGGAAATCATCGACGTGGAAAAAGTGCTCGCGGAGGTCGCACCGACGTCCGAGGAAGTGTCCCACGGAGTGGTGGACGCCGAGACCCAGAGCCGCGCGGTGACCAAGCGGGTGCTGGTGGTGGACGATTCGTCGGTGGCGCGCAAGCAGGTAATCCGTTGCCTGGAGGCGGTCGGCGTGGAAATGACCGCGCTCAACGACGGGCGCCAGGCCCTGGAGTACCTGCAGAACATGCTCTCCGAGGGACGGCGTCCGGAAGACGAGCTGCTGATGCTGATCTCCGACATCGAAATGCCGGAAATGGACGGTTATACCCTGACGGCGGAAATCCGTAGCGATCCCCGCCTGCAGAAACTGCACATTCTCTTGCATACTTCGTTGTCCGGGGTCTTCAACCAGGCGATGGTGAAGAAGGTCGGTGCGGACGACTTCCTCGCCAAGTTCCGTCCGGACGATCTGGCGGCGCGGGTGGTGGAGCGGATCAAGGCGGTGGACGCGGGCTGAGCGATCGGCCCTTGACAACAATGTGAATACGGGCGACCGGCTGCGTTCCGGTCGCCCAGGGCGAAGAGGCTTATGCGTGTCGGCAGCTAATGCGGATTTCGAGTTGTTCAGGGTCTTCCTCGAGAAGACCTGCGGCATTGTGCTGGGCAGCAACAAGCAGTACCTGGTCTCGAGCCGGCTGAACAAGCTGATGGAGCAGCAGGGCATCAAGAGCCTGGGAGAGCTGGTGCAGCGCATCCAGACCCAGCGCGGCGGCCTGCGCGAGATGGTGGTGGACGCGATGACCACCAACGAGACCCTGTGGTTTCGCGATACCTACCCGTTCGAGGTGCTCAAGCAGCGGGTTCTTCCCGAACTGATCAAGGCCAACGGCGGGCAGCGCCTGCGGATCTGGTCGGCGGCCTGTTCGTCAGGCCAGGAGCCATACTCGCTGTCGATGGCCATCGACGAGTTCGAGAAGACCAACCTGGGGCAGTTGAAGGCGGGCGTGCAGATCGTCGCCACCGACCTGTCGGGGTCGATGCTCACCGCCGCCAAGGCCGGCGAATACGACACCCTGGCGATGGGCCGCGGTCTGTCCCCGGAGCGTCTGCAACGCTATTTCGACGCCAAGGGACCGGGGCGCTGGGCGGTCAAGCCGGCGATCCGCAGCCGCGTCGAGTTCCGTGCCCTGAACCTGCTGGACAGCTACGCCAGCCTCGGCAAGTTCGACATGGTGTTCTGCCGCAACGTGCTGATCTATTTCTCCGCCGAGGTGAAGCGCGACATCCTGCTGCGCATCCATGGCACGCTCAAGCCTGGCGGCTACCTGTTCCTCGGCGCCTCCGAGGCGTTGAACAACCTGCCCGACCACTACCAGATGGTGCAGTGCAGCCCGGGCATCATCTACCGGGCCAAGTAGCGCAAGGAAGCGGACCCGCGCCAGGTTGCGCCGGGGGTGACCTGGCAGCCTGGCGCGGGTCCGCTTGGGACGGGCAGGTGGGACGAGACTTTCGCCCACTGCCCAGGCTCCGAGCGCCACGCGCGGCGGCGCCGTCGCAGCCCGCTCGGCACAGGACGGCTGGCTCGGAGCGGGGCAGTTTAGGACTGCGCGATCTAGTTGTATTGACAGATATTTCTGATAGTCAGGTGATCTGGCAAGTTGCCGCTTTGCCGGGGAACTGCTTACATGATTCAAGCCTTCCCTCGATCCGCCACGCCTACCAGGAGACTTCCATGGCCATCACTGCGCTGCCCTCGGCCGATGGGCAAGAGTTGACCATCCAGATCCAGGGGCGCTTCGACTTCGGGGCCCATCAGGATTTCCGCGACGCCTACGAGCGCGTCGCGATCACTCCGCGACGCTATGTCGTCGACCTGCGCAACGCCACCTACCTGGACAGCTCGGCCCTCGGCATGCTCCTGCTGCTGCGCGACCACGCCGGCGGCGAGAACGCGCAGATCAGCCTGGCGAACTGCAGCCCGGAAGTGCGCAAGATCCTCGCCATCTCCAACTTCGAGCAGTTGTTCAAGATCAGCTGAGATGAATCCCCCGGCGGCGCGGATCGAGAGCCTGACGATTCTCATCGCCGAGGACAACGCGGCCGACCGCCTGCTGCTGTCGACCATCGTCAGCCGCCAGGGGCATCGCGTGCTGACCGCCGGCAACGGCCTGGAGGCGGTGGCGCTGTTCGAGACCGAGCGGCCGCAACTGGTCCTGATGGACGTGATGATGCCGGTGATGGATGGCTTCGAGGCTGCCCGGCGGATCAAGCAGCAGGCCGGCGAGGAGTTGGTGCCGATCATCTTCCTCACCTCCCTCAGCGAAACCGAGGCGCTGGTGCAGAGCCTGGAGGCGGGCGGCGACGACTTCCTCTCCAAGCCGTACAACCGGGTGATCCTCGAAGCCAAGATCAACGCCATGGGACGCCTGCACCTGCTGCAACGAACGGTGCTGGAGCAGCGCGACCTGATCGTCCGGCACAACGAGCACCTGCTCAACGAACAGCGGGTGGCCAAGGCGGTGTTCGACAAGGTGGCCCATTCCGGCTGCCTGAACGCCAGCAACGTGCGCTACCTGCAATCGCCCCTCGCGCTGTTCAACGGCGACCTGCTGCTGGCCGCCTACAAGCCGTCCGGCGGCATGCACGTGCTGCTCGGCGACTTCACCGGCCACGGCCTGCCGGCGGCGATCGGCGCGATGCCGCTGGCCGAGGTGTTCTACGGGATGACCGCCAAGGGCTATCCGATGGCCGACATCCTCCGCGAGATGAACGCCAAGCTGAAGCGCATCCTGCCGGTCGGCGTGTTCTGCTGCGCCACCTTGCTCAACCTGAGCTTCCAGCGCGAACTGGTGGAGGTCTGGAACGGCGGCTTGCCGGACGGCTACCTGCTGCGCGCCGCCAGCGGCGAGCGGGTCGCCCTGGTGTCCCGCCACCTGCCGCTGGGAATCCTCGAACCGGCGGCGTTCAGCGACCGTTGCGAAACCTATCCGCTGGATATCGAAGATCGGATATTCCTGTTTTCCGACGGGGTCCTCGAGGCCAGCAACAAGGCTGGCGAGATGTTCGGCGAGGCGCGGCTGCTCCAGCTGTTCGAGCGCAATCGCCAGCCGTCCGCGCTGTTCGACGAGATCCAGCGCAGCCTGGCGCAGTTCCGCGGCGCGGTGCAGGACGACGTGAGCATGCTCGAAGTGCGGCTGCAGCCGGATAGCGGCCTGCAATGCCCGCCGCTGGCGTTTTCCGATAGCGGCGTGAGCAGTCCGCTGGACTGGTCGGTGAGCTTCGAATTCCGCGCCGAAACCCTCAAGCATTTCAACCCGCTGCCCCATGTGCTGCAACTGCTGCTCGAGGTCCACGACCTGCGCGCGCGCGGCGGCGCGCTGTATACGGTGCTCGCCGAACTCTATTCGAACGCCCTGGAACATGGCGTCATCGGCCTCGATTCGACGATGAAGAGCGACGCGGCGGGATTCGCCCGCTATTACCAGGAGCGGGTCAGCCGCCTGCAGGCCTTGCGCGACGGCTACGTGCGACTGCACCTGGACCTGGCGCCGCATGGCGCGGGGGGGGCGTCTGCTGGTGCGGGTCGAGGACAGCGGCGAAGGTTTCGACGTGGAGCGCGCGCTGAATGCCGTGGAGCGCCAGGAACGCCTCTGCGGCAGGGGTTTGCGCCTGATCCGCGAATTGTCCGATCGTTGCCAGTGGTCGGCCGACGGAAAGGTGGTGTCCGTGGAGTTTTTCTGGTCGCCTCAGGCATAATCGCGCTTTCGTCGCGGTGCTCCTAATGGGTAGGGCATCGGAAGTCGACTTCAGGGAGCGATCGAATGTCCGCGCCGCATCTCGATGATCGTGTTCTGGCTTCGCTGCAGGAGGTCATGGAGGACGAATATCCGGTCCTGCTGGATACCTTCGTGCTCGACTCCGAGGAGCGCCTGCGCAGCCTGCATGCCGCCCTCCAGGCCGGCGATGCCCAGGCTTTGCGGCATACCGCACACAGCTTCAAGGGAGGCAGCAGCAACATGGGCGCGGTACTCCTCGCCGGCTACTGCAAGGAGCTGGAGGAAAGCGCCAGGCGCGGCGACCTGCAACGGGCGCCGGCGCTGATCGAACAGATGGAGCGCGAATTCGCCATCGTCCGCATCCTTTTCAAACAGGAACGTCAGCGCTATCGCTGAGGTTTTCGTCCTTTCCGGCGACAAGGTACCGGCCCGATCGAGCCTCCCTGGCGTATAATGCGCCGCTCGATTTGGAGTCCTTCATGCGCGAGCAAGCCCTACGCATCCTCAAAGACGTTTTCGGTTACGACGCCTTCCGTGGCAACCAGGCACGGATCATCGAGCGGGTAGCCGAGGGTGGCGATGCGCTGGTACTGATGCCCACCGGCGGTGGCAAGTCCCTGTGTTTCCAGGTCCCGGCGCTGCTGCGCGAAGGCCTGACGGTGGTGGTGTCGCCGCTGATCGCGCTGATGGAGGACCAGGTCGCCACCCTGGACGAACTCGGCGTGCCGGCGGTGGCGCTGAACTCCACCCTCAACCCCGAGCAGCAGCGGGACATCGCCGAGCGCCTGCAGCGTGGCGAGATCAAGCTGCTCTACCTGGCACCGGAGCGGTTGGTCCAGCCGCGCATGCTGGCCTTCCTGCAACGACTGCCGGTCGGCCTGTTCGCCATCGACGAAGCGCACTGCGTGTCGCAATGGGGCCATGACTTCCGTCCCGAATACCTGCAGCTCGGCCAGCTTGCCGAGCTGTTCCCGCAGGTGCCGCGGATCGCCCTGACCGCCACCGCGGACATGCGTACCCGCGAGGAGATGATCCAGCGCCTGCACCTGCAGAACGCCGAGCAGTTCCTCTCCAGCTTCGACCGGCCGAACATCTTCTACCGCATCGTGCCCAAGGAGCAGCCGCGCAAGCAGTTGCTCGGCTTCCTCTCCGAGCGGCGCGGCGATGCCGGCATCGTCTACTGCCTGTCGCGGAAGAAGGTCGAGGAGGTCGCGGAGTTCCTCGGCAACCAGGGCTTCCCCGCGCTGCCGTATCACGCCGGACTGTCCAACGAACTGCGTGCCCACCACCAGAAGCGCTTCCTCAACGAGGAAGGCTTGATCATGGTGGCGACCATCGCCTTCGGCATGGGCATCGACAAGCCCAACGTGCGTTTCGTCGCCCACCTCGACCTGCCCAAGAGCCTCGAGGCCTATTACCAGGAAACCGGCCGCGCCGGCCGCGATGGCCTGCCGGCCGACGCCTGGATGGCCTACGGCCTGCAGGACGTCCTGCTGCTGCGGCAGATGATGCAGAGTTCCGAGGGCGACGAGCGGCACAAGCGCGTCGAGCGGCACAAGCTGGAAGCCATGCTGGCGCTCTGCGAGGAAACCCGTTGCCGGCGCCAGGCGCTGCTGGCCTATTTCGACGAGGAGATGCCGCAGCCCTGCGGGCATTGCGACAACTGCGTGGACGGCGTGGAAACCTGGGATGCCACCGAATCCGCGCGCCAGGCGCTGTCGGCGATCTACCGCAGCGGCCAGCGCTACGGCGTCGGCCATCTGGTGGATATCCTGCTCGGCCGCGAGACCGAGAAGATCCGCAGTCTCGGCCACCAGCACCTGGCGGTGTTCGGGATCGGCAAGGGGCGTGGCGAAGACGAATGGCGGACCCTGTTCCGCCAGTTGGTCGCGCGCGGCCTGGCCGACGTCGACCTGGACGGCTTCGGCGGCCTGCGCCTGACCGAGGCCTGTCGTCCGCTGCTGCGGGGCGAGGTGCGGCTGGAGCTGCGCCGCGACCTCAAACCACAGCGCGCCAAGGGCTCCTCCAGCGGCGGCGCCAGCGCCGCCAGCCAATTGGTGCGCAGCGAAGAGCGGGAAATGTGGGAGGCCCTGCGCGCGCTGCGGCGCAAGCTGGCCGAAGAGCATTCGGTGCCGCCCTATGTGATCTTCCCCGACGCGACCCTGCTGGAAATGCTCCGCAGCCAGCCGTGCTCGCTATCCGACATGGCCCAGGTCAGCGGGGTCGGCGCGCGCAAGCTGGAGCGCTACGGCCAGGCCTTCCTCGATGTCCTCACCGACTCGCCGGCGGCGCCCGCCGCGCCGCCGCAGGACCTGCGCCACGAATTGGCCAGCCTGGCCTGTGCGGGGATGACCCCGGCGCAGATAGCCCGCCAGCTCAATTGCAGCGAGAAGAACGTCTACGCGATGCTCGCCGAGGCCATCGCCGGTCAGCAGGTGAGCCTGGAGCAGGCGCTGGATCTGCCCGAGGAACTCCTCGGCGAAATCCAGGACGCCTTCCTCGAGGAAGACGGCGAACTGCCGCCGGTGGCGGCGCTGGAGGAGCGTTTCGGCAAGCGGGTGCCGAGTGGCGTGCTGCACTGCGTACGCGCCGCCCTGCAGGTGGAACTGGAGTCGTGATATGGCCATTTGCCGGTATTTTCTGACGCCAATCTTGTGACGTCCTTCGCAAGCGTCTACTGTGACGCCAAGCCCTCCAAGAGAAGAGGTGTGCGTGACACAGAAGGACCGGTTGGACGACTCCCGTTCCAACCTCTATGCCGACCAATTGAACCGCGGTTTCCGCGGTCTGCGTTTCCTTCCCGAACTGGAGCGTGACTACCGGCGCTACATGCTGGAGGACAGCTTCGCGCTGAAACGCATCGCCCTCAGCGTCGGCATGCTCGTCTGGCTGGCGTTCATCGGCATCGACCTGCTGATCCTCGCTGGTCCCCCGCTGTGGGGCGTACTGGCGGTGCGCCTTGGCGTGTTGGTCCTGCTGCTGGTCTGCGGCTGCCTGATCATGCTGCGCCGGCACATCCAACTGATGGTGCCGCTGAGCATCGCCTGCGTCCTCGCCCTTGGCGTCGGTGCGGCGGCGGTGGTCGGCCTGGCGCACCGGGCGGATCCCGGCTATCCCTACGAAGGCCTGCTGCTGGTCAGTTTCGCCGCCTATTTCCTCGCCGGCCTGCGGTTGTCGCAGGCATTGAGCTGTGCGTTGGTGGTGCTGCTCGCCTACCTGGGTTTCGAGTGGTGGGCGGGTACCCAGGAGCCGCTGGGCAACAACCTGCTGTTCCTGCTGTTCGGTAACCTGATCGGCGCGGTCGGCTGCTACCTGCTGGAGTTCAAGTCGCGCGAGCATTTCCTCATCAGCCGCCTGTTGCGGGTGATGGCCGACCACGACAGCCTGACCGGCCTGCACAACCGGCGCAGCTTCAACCAGCACCTCGACCGCCTCTGGCGCCAGGCCCAGCGCGAACAGAAGACCCTGGCGCTGCTGCTTTGCGACGTCGACCATTTCAAGGCCTATAACGACCGCTACGGACACCAGGCTGGCGATGCGGTCTTGCAGCGCATCGGCGCGGTGTTCGAGGCGAATGCCAGGCGTCCGCTGGACATGGCGGTGCGCCTGGGCGGCGAAGAGTTCGCCCTGTTGCTGTACGGCGCCAACGAGCACGAGGCGAGGCTGCGCGCGGAAGCGCTGCGCGCACAGGTCCAGGCGCTGCGCATGGAGCACGAGGCGTCGGACACGGCGCGCGAAGTGACCCTGTCGGTCGGCGTGTCCTGCCTGTGGCCGACCCCGGGCAACGACCTGAAGCGTCTCTACGATCTCTACGAGCATGCCGATCGCGCGCTTTACGAAGCCAAGGCGTTCGGCCGCAACCAGGTGGTGGCCTGAGTCCATGGCCGATTTTGTCCCTGTGGCTGGCGCCGCCGGTGACTGCGGGACGAGGCGGCGAATGCTAGGTTCGACAGGAAAAAATGCCAGGCACGGCCGCTCTTCGCAGAGCTGCCGGCCCCACCGCGAGACGACTTCCGGACGGACCCCATGCAGCGCTTGATCCAGGCCAACGGCCAACCGCACTACGGCATCTTCCCGAGTGCCCCGCAGCACATCAATTACCGCGATTTCGACTTCCGTTCGCCGATGGGCCGGCGCGTGGGGGCCCTGGGCAAATGGCGACGCTTCCATCAGTTCCAGTACTTCGGCCTGATCAGCCCGGAGCTGATCGGCGGCTGCGCCCTGGCCCAGCTGAGCTTGCTTGGCGTCGGCTTCGTCTACCTCTACCAGCCTTCCAGCGGACGCATGCTGGAGCGGCGCTTCAAGCTGCCGCTGGGGTTCGGAACCCGGTTTTCCCAGACCCCGGACGACGGCGTCTGCGAACTGCGCCAGGGGCGCAACCTGCTACGCCTGGAGAACCGTATGGCTCACCGGGAGAAACGCCTGCTGGTGGAACTCGACGATGGCACCCGCATCGACGCCTGCTTCAGCGAGGAGGCGCCGAGCTTCCAGCCGATGTGCCTGTGTACGCCGACCGCGGTGAACGGCTGGGTCTACGCGCAGAAGGTGGCCGGCGTGCGCTGTCGCGGCGACGTGCGCAGCGCCCTCGGCGACCACGACCTGCAGGCGCTGGACGCCTTCGCCCATCACGACTGGTCGGCGGGCTACATGCGCCCGGAAACCTTCTGGAACTGGGCTTGCCTGTCCGGCGAGGCGGACGGCTTGCGGGTCGGCCTGAACCTGTCGTGCGGGGTCAACGAGACCAGCTTCACCGAGAACTGCTACTGGCTGGACGGCGAACTGCTGAAGGTCGACAGCGTGCGCTTCGACTTCGACCGCGACCAGCCGCTGCGGCCCTGGACCATCCATTCATACGATGGCCAGGTGGAGCTGCGCTTCGAGGCTCACGGCATGCATCAGGAGCGGCTGAACCTCGGTCTGCTGGCGAGCAACTTCAAGCAGATATTCGGTTGTTTCAGCGGTGTGCTGCGTCCGCGAGGTCGTACCGAGGTGAGGATCGAGCGGCTCTGGGGCTTCGTCGAGGACCAGTACGCGAAGTGGTAGACAGGGCCTGGCCTGGGCATATCGTGCGACAATTTGTCATTGTACGGGGGGAATTGGACGGGCATTATTAGCCGACTAATAATTAGTCAAATGAAATATCGGACCTCCTTTTTCCTATGGCTCAGACAGACAAGCACTATTTCGGCACCTTGCTAGCCCAGACTTCCCGTGCTTGGCGCGCTGAACTCGACCGCCGCCTCAGTCACCTCGGCCTGTCCCAGGCGCGCTGGTTGGTGTTGTTGCATCTGGCGCGCCATCGCGATTCGCCCACCCAGCGCGAGTTGGCCCAATCGGTCGGGGTCGAAGGCCCGACCCTGGCGCGGCTGCTCGACGGCCTCGAGTCCCAGGGCCTGGTACGGCGCCTGGCGGTGGCGGAGGACCGGCGGGCCAAGCACATCGTGCTGACTCCCAAGGCCGATGTGCTGATCGCCGATATCGAGGCCATCGCCGCCAGCGTTCGCAACGACGTACTGACCGGCATCGACGAGTCCGAGCAGGCGCTGTGCCAGCAGGTGCTCTTGCGAATCCTGGCGAACCTGGAAAAGCGCTGAGCACTGCGTCACGAAATTCCGCTAGAATCGCCATTTTTATGGCATCACCTCCTGGGCTTTCGTCCGAAAGCCCTCTACAGAGGTTTTCGTCGGTTTTCTGACGAAAAATCTTGACCGTTTCCACGGCATTCCTCTATTCAGTGATGGCAAAAAGCCATGTCTTGCGCCATGTGGTGCGTTCAGCCCTGTACGGGGCGAAATTCGGGCTAACGTGAAATAGATGTAGCAGTCGACCGCTGGCCGGCTGTGTGCTCGAAGTGCGGAGAAAAGAACGGAATGCCCGGTAAAGCCTTGCGTGTCATGTTGTGTGCCTGGTCGTGCCTGTTGGCCGGGCAGGCGAGCGCCCTGGGAGTGGGAGACATCACCCTGCATTCGGCGCTCAACCAGCCGCTGGATGCGGATATCGAACTGCTCGACGTCGGCGATCTCGGCGCGGACGAGATCGAGGTCCGCCTGGCGGGCGCCGACGTCTTCGCCGCGGCCGGGGTGGAACGCTTGCAGTTCCTCAACGAGCTGCGTTTCAGTCCGGTGCTCCAGGGGCGCGGTGGCAATCGCATCCATGTGTCCTCGAGCCGACCGGTGCAGGAGCCCTACCTGAATTTCCTGGTGGAGGTGGCACGCCCCAACGGCCGCATCGTCCGCGAATTCACCGTACTGCTCGATCCACTCGGTTATACGACGCGCATGCTTCCGGCCGCGCGCAGCGGGATCGAGCCGCAGCGGCAATCCTCGACGCTGGCGCCCGCGCCGCGTAGTGCCGCGGTCGTCGTAGACCCGGCACTGCTGGAGCCGGGCGACGAATACCTGGCTCGCCCCAGCGACAACCTCTGGGCCATCAGCGGACGCCTGCGTGGTGCCGGCAACGCCGATCGCGCGCAACTCATGGAGGCTCTGTACCAGCTCAATCCGCAGGCCTTCGTCAATGCCGACCGGCACCGGCTCAAGGCCGGCGCGCGCCTGCGCCTGCCGGCCGGCTACCAGCCGGAGCGAGGCGAGCCCGGCGCCGTGAAGGAGGCGGCCGTGGAAGTCCTGCCGCCAGCCGATGCCGCCGTGGTGGAAAACGCTCCGGCGGCTCTCGTCGAGGCGCAGCGCCAGGCGGATGCCGAGGCCGAGGCGTTGGCCCGGCAACGGGAGGAACTGAGCCAGCGGATGGACGATCTGCAACGCCAGTTGCAGGCCTTGCAGGAACAACTGCAGCAGCGCGATCGCCAGGTCGCCGAACTGCAACAGCAACTGGCCCGGCGCCAGGCGGTGCGGCCCGTGGCGCCGCCGCCTGCCGCGGCCGCGCCTTCGGTTGCGCAACCGGTTGAAACGCCGACGGACTCGCAGCACTGGCGCTGGATGATCGTCCTGCTGCTGGTCCTCGCTCTGCTCGGCGTGTTGCTGTTGCGTCGCCGCCGCGAAGAGGCTCCTGTCCCGGCGGTCGAACCGAAGCGCCGGGTCGCCCTGAACCTGCCGCTGCGGCGTGCGCCGCGCCCCCCGGCGGCCGCACCGGCGCCGGCAAAGGTCGAGGAACAGGCCAGGCCGCCGGTCGCCGTTCCCTCCAGCCCGCCGCCGTCTCCTCCGCCTGCTCCGGCCGCCGCTCCGCGCGCCGCCATGGCTGCGGCGGACAAGCTGGACGGCGCCGACATCTATATCGCCTACGGTCGCTACGGACAGGCCCGCGACCTGCTGCGTCAGGTACTCGCCGAGCAGCCGCAGCGCCTGAGCGCGCGGATGAAGCTGTTGCTGGTGCTGGCTGAGCTGGGCGATGCGGCCGGCTTCGACGCGCTGGCCGAGGAAACCCTGGCCAGTGGCGGCAACCCGGAGGCCATCGACGAGTTGCGCGGACGCTACCCGGCGCTGCTACAGATGCCGGCGACCGAGACGCCGGCGGCAACAACCAAGGACGACGACTGGAGCGACCTGCCGCTGGCCGAGCCGCCCGTTTTGCAGCAACCGGATGCGTCCTCGGGCGCCGACGGCTTCGGCGACCTCAACCTCGATCTCGATCTCGACTGGGGCGCCCTGGAGAATCCCCTGGACAACCCCGACCTGCCGCGCCGCGCCGCTGCCGGCAAGGCGGAACCGGCGGAGGAGCCCCTGGCGTTCGAGAGCAATCTCCATGAACTGCCGGATGTCGCCGAGTACGAACACCTCGAACTCGACCAGCCAGAGCCGGCCACGGTGCCGCCGGAGGAGGCCTCGGCCAGCCTGGACCGGGCCCGCGCCTGCATCGACAGCGGCGATCTCGACCAGGCCAGCCGCATCCTGCGCCTGGTGGTGGCGCACGGCGACCCGTGGCAGAAGGCCGAGGCGCGCGAGTTGCTGGCGCTGATCGCCTGAACTCCGCTCAGAAGTTCTGCCCGAGGTTCAGGTAGAACGCCTTGAAGTTCTCGTCGTTGATCCCGTAGCTGAAGGTCAGCGGCCCCAGCGGCGTATCGAAGCCGATCATCAGGCTGGCGGCGTTGATGTAGCCGCTGTCGTATTCGTTGTCGTTGTTCCAGATGCGTCCGCGCTCGATGCTGCCGCCCAGGTACAGCGGGAAGTCCAGCGGCAGGAAGGAACGTTCGGTGAGGCGCCGGTAATAGACGATCCGTCCCAGGCTGTAGTTCTGCCCGGACAGCGCGTCGCGGCGGAAGCCCGACAGCTCGCGGGCGCCGCCGAGGGTGAAGCTGGAGGTGACCACCTCGGCGTCGTCCAGGGTGCGCCCGTAGCCGCCGCCGAACACCCAGGTGTCGGCGCCGAAGCTGAGCGCCTTGTTCAGCCGCAGGTCCCACTGCCGGTAGCTGTCGTCCGAGCCGAGGGACTTGTCGTAGCGGCGCATGGTCAGGCCGATCTCCTCGCCCTCGTGGGGGAAATTGACGTCGTCGACGGTATCGAACGAGTACTTCAGTTCGTAGTAGCCCTCGGTGAAGTCGATGTCCGGCAGGCTCGGGTCGCCGATGCGCACGTCGGCCTTGCCGTAGGCCTGCACCGCGCCCAGGCGGATTTCGCCGTTGTTGGCGATCTGCCGGCCGACGTTGAGGCCGTAGCCGTAGCGCTCCAGGCGATAGCGCAGCAGCGGGTCGTTGTCCTCGGTGACGTCGACGTTCTGTGCCTCGTGGAACAGGAAGGGCGCGACGAAGTAGCGCGAGCCGACGTCGAGCGGCTGGTAGAACTCGCTGTAGAGTTCCTGGCGGTCGCCGAGCTGGACCCGGGACAGCCACTCGGCGCCGAGCCGGTTGAGGCCGTTCATGCGGTAGCTGCCGCCGAGGTTGAAGGTGCTTTCGCCGCGCATGTCGTCGGACAGGTTGAGGCCCAGGCGAAGGAAGTCGGTGCCGCCTTTCTTGCCGGTGGCGTGGATCACCAGGGTGTTGAGCTTCTTCTCCTTGACCACCCGGTACTGCACCTGGTCGAAGTAGTCGAGGCCGTAGAGGGTGCTCATGTCGTCCTGC
Organism: Pseudomonas sp. HMSC076A11; assembly: GCF_001810205.1. NCBI lineage: Bacteria > Pseudomonadati > Pseudomonadota > Gammaproteobacteria > Pseudomonadales > Pseudomonadaceae > Pseudomonas > Pseudomonas sp. HMSC076A11. Next base: position 32,965 of record NZ_KV800316.1, read on the forward strand.
AGGCGGCCGAGGTCGAGGCGCGTGCCGAGCGGCTGGCGGATGTAGTGGCGGATCACCTCGTCGCTGACCTTCGAGTTGTTCTCCACGCGGATCGCGTCGATCACCGGCTTGCGCTGGTTCGGCGTGCGCGCCACGTCGAGCGCTTCGCTGTTGAGGTCCTTCGGCTTGCGCAACTCGGCGAGGCGCGCGGCGAGCACCGTGGTGGCGCGGTAGCCGGCGTCGATCAGTTGTGGCACGCGGCCGAAGTCGGTGGTGCCGTAGCCGGACAGCGGCGGCTGGATCAGCACGTCGCCGGGCTTGAGCGTGGCCAGCTGGGCTTCGGAGTTCTTCCGGGTCATCAGGGTGATCGACTGGTTCATCACGTCGAGCACGGTGCTCAGGTCCTTGCGGTCGCGCAGCGGGTTGCCGATGTCGACCACGATCACCACGTCCACGCCCATGTCGCGCGCCACGTCCACCGGGATGTTGTCGACCATGCCACCATCCACCAGCAGCCTGCCGTCGATCTCCACCGGGGCGAACACGGCGGGGATCGACATGCTGGCGCGGATCGCCTGGGGCAGGTGGCCCTTGCGGAACACCACTTTCTCGCCGGTTGCGATATCGGTGGAGACGGCGCGGAAGGGGATCGCCAGCTTGTCGAAGTCGCGGTTGTCGCTGGTGTGCACCAGCAGGCTTTCCAGCACCATCGCCAGGTTCTGGCCCTGGATCACCCCCAGCGGCAGGCCGAGGGTGCCGTCGTCGCGGAAGCTGATCTTCTGCTTGACCAGGAAGTCGCGGTCGTCCTGCTTGCGCCGGAACGGCACGTCCTTGCGCGGCGGCGCGTCGGACAGCGCCTGCTGCCAGTCCATCTCCAGGGCGATGCGCTCCAGTTCGGCGGGGGTGTAGCCGGAGGCGTACAGGCCGCCGACCACCGCGCCCATGCTGGTGCCGGCGATGGCGTCGATCTGGATGCCCTGTTCGTCGAGGGCCTTGAGCACGCCGATATGGGCCAGGCCGCGGGCGGCACCGCCGGAGAGGACCAGACCGATCTTCGGCCGGGCCTCCGCGGCGAGGGCAGACAGGGGAAGCAGGAGCAGCAGTACGAGCAGCAGGCGGCGCATGAGAACGATCCGGAGCCGGGTGAAAAGGCGGCTATTATAGGCGCGACCGTTTCCCCTGAGCCGCCGACATGCCCACCGCCAAGCCCGAAATCGTCATCACCTATTGCACCCAGTGCCAGTGGCTGCTGCGTGCCGCCTGGCTGGCCCAGGAACTGCTCAGCACCTTCGCCGACGATCTCGGAAAAGTCTGCCTGGAGCCCGGAACCGGCGGCGTCTTCCGCATCACCTGCGACGGCGTGCAGGTCTGGGAGCGCAAGGCCGACGGCGGCTTCCCCGAGGCCAAGGCGCTCAAGCAGCGGGTTCGTGACCGCATCGACCCGCAACGCGACCTCGGTCACAACGATCGTCCTTCCCGCTGAACCGCTGCCGTCCGCCCATGGCTTGTTGCAGGTCAACGGGCGGCACGGCGCATAGGCATAGCCTGGGGGCATTCATCCTGTCGAAGGGAGTGCCCATGAGCATCATCGTCACCGGCGCCGCCGGCTTCATCGGCAGCAATCTGCTGCAGGCGCTGAACCGGCGCGGCGAGACCGACATCATCGCGGTGGACGATCTCACCGACGGCGAGCAGTTTCGCAACCTGGCGGACGCCGATATCGCCGACTACCTGGACCAGAACGACTTCCTCGAGCGTTACGCCCGCGGCGACTTCGGCACGGTCCGCGCGCTGTTCCACCAGGGCGCCTGCGCCAGCACCCTGGAAAGCAATGGCCGCTACATGATGGAGAACAACTACCGCTACAGTTGCCGCCTGCTGGAAAGCAGCCTGGAACTCGGCGTGCCGTTCCTCTACGCCTCGTCGGCGGCGGTCTACGGCGCCGGCCGGACCTTCCGCGAGGCGCGCCAGTACGAGCGGCCGCTGAACGTCTACGGCTATTCCAAGTTCCTCTTCGACCAGCGTGTGCGGCGGGCGCTGCCGCAGGCGCGCAGCCAGGTGGTCGGCCTGCGTTACTTCAACGTCTACGGGCCGCGCGAGGAACACAAGGGGCGGATGGCCTCGGTGGCCTACCACTGCTACCAGCAATTGCGCCGCGACGGGCGGGTCGAACTGTTCGGCGAACACGGCGGCTTCCCGCCCGGCGGCCACCTGCGCGACTTCGTCGCGGTGGAGGACGTGGCGCGGGTAAACCTGCATTTCTTCGACCATCCGCAGCGTTCGGGAATCTTCAACCTCGGCAGCGGCCAGGCACGGACCTTCAACGAGGTCGCCCTGGCGGTGATCAATAGCGTCCGCGCCAACGCCGACCAGCCGCCCCTGTCGCTGCAACAGGCCGTGGAAAGCGGCCTGCTCGGCTACCGCGAGTTCCCCGAGTCGCTGCGGGCGCGCTACCAGAGCCATACCTGCGCCGACCTGGAGCTGCTGCGCGAGGCGGGCTACCGCGACGATTTCCAGAGCCTGGAAGAGGGCGTCGCCGGCTACTGCCGCTGGCTGGCGCGCAGCGCCTGAGGGATCCTGCTCAGCGGCCCAGCGCCCCGCCTACCGGGGCGCGGGCGAAGCGCAGCTCCGGCAGCAGGGTCAGCAGCGCCAGTACTCCGAGGGCCGCGCCGACCCAGAGCGCGCCCTGCAGGCCGAATCCGCCGGCGATGCCCAGGCCGCCGATCCAGGAACCGGCCATCACGCCGAGCATGATGCAGGCAGTGTGCACCGAGTTGACCAGCATGTTGTTATGGCCGACCCGTGCGCCGCGGGTCACCAGCGCCGGGTTCATCGACACCCCGGTCAGGCCGATCACCACCAGCGCCGCCACCGCCACCGCCGGAACCTGTCCGAACAGGGCGAAGGCCACCATCGCGGCGATGGCCGCCAGCAGGCCGAAGGCCAGGACCGCTATGGTATGGCGGTCGGCCAGGCGGCCGACGATGTTGTTGCCCACCAGCGTCGCCAGGCCGTAGACCACCAGCAGCAGCGGTACGGTCGAGGCGGAGAAGCCGCTGACCTCGGTGAGGATCGGCACGAAATAGGTGAAGCCGGCGAAGGTGGCGCCGATCAGCAGCAGGCTGGTGGCGTAGACCCACCATAGATGGGCGTTCCTGAACACCTTCAGTTCCTCGCGCAGCGAGCCGCTGCCCGCCGACCCCGGGATCGCCGGCATCAGCTGCAACACCAGCAGGCCGACCAGCACCGCCACCAGCGCCACCGCGAAGAAGCTCGCGCGCCAGCCGTACCATTCGCCCAGCCAGGTGGCGACGGGCAGGCCGAGCACGGTGCCGACCATCAGGCCACCGAGCACCAGCGACGACGCGCGGCCGAACTGGTTGCCTTCGACCAGTTCGGCGCAGGCGGTCAGCGCCACGCCGAAGAAGGCCGCGGCGGCGACCGCGGTGACCAGTCGCGCCGCGACCATCACCGCATAGCCCGGCGCCAGGGCGCCGATGACCTGGCCGACCACGAACAGCGCGATCAGGCCGAGCAGGGCGTTCTTGCGCGGCACGCGGAGCAGGGCGGTGGTCAACAGCGGGCCGCCGACGGCCATCGCACCGGCGTAGAAGGTGACCAGGTAGCCGATCGCGGCGAAGGACACGCCGAATTCGGCGGCCAGCGCCGGCATCAGCCCGGCGACCATGTATTCGCTGGTGGTCAGGGCGAAGATCGCGGCACCGAGCACGTAGACAATCAAAGGCATGTTTCCAGCTCCCGAGCGGTTCAGACGACGATGAAGCGAGCCACGGCGACCTGCCCGTGCCGTGGCCGCGCGATGAATGCACGACGGTGACTCATGCCGCCGACGAACCGAAGCCCTGGTCGGCGCCTTCGGGCAGCACCGTCACGCAGTGGGCGAACAGGTTCGAAGCGCTGCGCACCACGGTCAGCCCGCACTCGGCGAGCAGGGCGTGGAGGCAGGCGCGTGAATACGAGCGCGAGTAGAAGCCGTCGCTGCCGGTGAACACGGTGCCGTCGTCCCGCGTGTGCAACTCCAGGCCCTGCACCCCGCAACGGCGGTAGTAGCTCTGGCGGACGCGGGTGGCCTCGGCGCTGTCGCCGAACACCGAGACCACCGCCGCCACGCTGCGCTCGGCGAGGGAGTCGAGCAGCCGTTTCGGCTCGCGGAAGTTGCCCAGCAGGTTGAACGGCAGCAGGTACAGCGCGCGCGAGCCGACCGAGGCACCGCGCCTGGTGTGGTTGAGGATGTCGTCGACCACCGTGTCCGCGCGATCGCTCATGCCCTCGCGCTCGATCCGCGTGCGCAGCGTCTCGATCGCCCGCTGGTCGAGGTCGACGCCGAGATAGCGGGCATTGAGCAGGCGCGCGATTTCCAGCGCCCGGCCGTCGTAGCAGCCTAGCTCGACCAGTGCGTCGCAGCGCAGGTAGGCCATCGCCTCGAAGGTCATCAGGCTTTCCATTTGCAACAACGGCAGCACGTCGTCCGGAAAGTTGGCCAGGGTCATTATCGTCCTCGGTCCGAACTCCAGCTCGTAGAAAGCCGACTCCCGATGCGTCCCGATCGTGAGATCCATGTTCTGACTCACCTCTTCCTCCAGCGAATCTCGCTCTGGTGTTGGTTGATCGAAGGCGATGCGCGTTCCCATGTCCCGGCACCGCCTTCGCCTGGCAGAGAAGTGACGGAACGCCGGCGTTCGCTGGCCTCAGGCGGCGCGGTGCTTCTCGACCAGCTGGAACAGTTCGTCCACCGTTTCCAGCAGGTCGAGTTCGTCGTCGACCCCGGTGACGCCGAACTCCTTGCGCAGCTTCAGCGACAGCTCGCTGACCACCAGCGAATCGAAAGCCAGGTCTTCCATCCTGCTGTCCCGGCTGATTTCCTCCTTCGGCACGCCGCTGGCGACGCTGAGCACGGTGAGGAGATGGTCTTCCATGTCGTTGGGCATTGTTCTTCCCTCTTCAGTCCATTGTCGGAACGATCTTCGGCCAGCGCAGGGCGACCGAACCCCAGGTCAGTCCGGCACCGAAACCGGTGAGGACCATGTTGCCGCCGTCGCGCAGGATGCCTTGGCGCAGGCCGTGGGCCAGGGCCAGGGGAATCGAGGCGGCGACGGTATTGCCCACCTCGGCGATGTTGCTCACCACTCGCTCGACGGGAAGGTCGAGCTGGTCGGCGACCGCCGCGAGAATGCGTGTGTTGGCCTGGTGCGGGACCAGGTGATGGAGGTCCGAAGCTTGCCAGCCGACCCGGTCGAGCACCCGCCGCACCGAGTCGCTCATCTGCGTCACCGCCTGGCCGAACACTGCCTTGCCGTCCATCCGGAAGTAGTTGGAGGCCTGTCCGGAACTGCGTTCGGCGCGACTGACGGCGGGGGTCATCAGCAGGTCGAACTGGTGGCCGTCGCTGCCGAGGTCGAAGGCCAGCAGCGCGCCTTCTTCCTCGGCATCGCCGGCACGCAGCACCACCGCTCCGGCGCCGTCGCCGAACAGTGCGCGGGTCGAGCGATCGGCGGGGTCGAGGGTATGGCTGAAAGTGTCCACCCCGACCAGCAGCGCGCTGTCCGCCAGCCCGGCGCTGATCAGCGAGCCGACGCTGGCCAGGCCGTAGACGAAGCCGGTGCAGGCGGCGGACAGGTCGAACGCGAGCGCGCCGACCAACCCCAGGCGCGCCGCGACCCTGGGCGCGGTGGCCGGGCAGCAGAAGTCGCCGGTGCTGGTTGCCAGCACCACCGCATCGACTCGCTCCAGCCCCGCCGAGGCGAGCGCGGCGGAGGCCGCCCGCAGGGCCAGGTCGCCGCTGCCGAGGTCGCCGGCGATATGCCGCTGGCGCACGCCGGTGCGGCTGCTGATCCAGGCGTCGGAAGTGTCCAGCTCGGCGGCGAGCATGTCGTTGCTGAGCACGGCCTCGGGCAGGTAGCTGCCCAGGCCGCAGACCACGGCGGCGCGCGGCATGGCTCAGGCTCCCTGGACGATCTTGGCGGCGGCCTCGACCCCGCCCAGGGCCTCGAGGTGCCGCAGCGGATTCCAGAAGTCGCGGTAGAGCAGGATCTGTCCGTCGCGGGTGCGCAGCACCGAGATGTAGTCCTGCGCCAGCTTGCCGCCGGAAACGGTGGCCACGCCGTCGCCATGGAATTCGCCGATGGCCAGGTCGGGGTCGGCGGTCTCGTAGAACTGCACGTCGGTGAAGCGCACGGTCAGGTGCTCGGGAAACAGGCGCATGTGCGCCCAGATGGTTTCGCGGCCCTCGAAGCGGGTCTTCCAGCCCGGCGGGGCGTAGGGGAATTCGAGTACGCCTTCCGGATGGAACAGGTCGCACCAGCCACGGGCATCGCCGTTTTCCAGGAGGCGCAGGCTGTGGACAAGAATTTCCTTGGCATTCATTGGGCGATCCTCTCGATCGGGTTGGCGTGGGAGGCGGTGTTCGCCGGGGCGCTGCATCCGGTGCGCACCGGCACGCTGATCAGGGCGCGGAGGAAGGTGATCGGCAGCCACTGCAGCTCCGCGTGGGGGACCGCCAACTGGAGGTCGGGGAAGCGCGCGAGCAGGCGCTGGATGGCGATCCGCCCCTCCAGCCGGGCCAGCGAGGCGCCGACGCAGTAGTGCACGCCGAAGCCGTAGCCGAGATGGCCATCGGTGTTGCGGGTGAGGTCGAGGTGGTCGGGATCGTCGAAGCGCTCGGCGTCGTGGTTGGCGGTCAGGTTGGAGACCAGGATGTATTCGCCGGCGGGAATGGTGACCCCGTCCAGTTCCACGTCTTCCACGGTGAAGCGCAACATCGAGGCGCGCACCGGACTGTCGTGGCGGACCAGTTCTTCCATGGCGTTGGGCAGGAGTTCCGGCTGCGCCCGCAGCAACGCCAGTTGCTCCGGGTTGACCAGCAGGGTGACCAGCGCGTTGCCGATCATGTTCATGGTGGTCTCGAAGCCGCTCATCATCAGCAGGTGGGCCATGGAGACGAGTTCCGCTTCGCTCAACTGGCCGCTCTCGTCGGCGGCCTGCACCAGCCCGCTGTAGACGTCGTCGGCCGGCTGCCGGCGCTTGGCCTCGAGCAGCACGCGCAGGTAGTCGACCTGCGCATCGGCCAGGGCCTGGGCCTCCTCCGGCGACAGCAGTTCCGCCTGGCGCTCCCAGGACTGGCGGGCGTGTTCGCGCTCGGCCTCGGGAATGCCCAGCAGCTCGAAGATCACCGCGATGGTCAGCGGGATCGCGAAGTCGGCCATCAGGTCGGCCTGTTCGCGGCCGGCCATGGCGTCCAGCAATGCCTCGGTGATCCGTTCTATATGCGGTTGCAGGCGCTCCACCTGGCGCGGGGTGAACGCGCGGCCAACCAGCGAGCGCAGGCGGGTATGGTCCGGCGGGTCGAGGTTGAGCATGTGGTGGCTGAGTCCCTCGCCGATCCCCGCGCGCGGGCTGCCGGTACGCTTCGCGTAGAGTTCGGCGGCCTGCCGGGCGTCGCGGCGGACGCCCGGATGGTTGAGGACCTTGCGCGCGTCGCGGTAGCGCGTCACCACCCACACCGGATGCTCGGCGGCGCGATGCGCGGGACGCGGCGCGCCGTCCACCTGCAGGCCGTCGTAGAGCGCGTGCAGTGGCGAGATCAGTTCCTCGCCCAGTCTCAGTTTGCGATCAGGCACGTTGCTCCTCCTTCGCCGCCGGGGCGGCGGTGACGATGGGGCGGAACATCCCGTCGATCACGCTATCGGGCAGCAGCCGCGCCAGCAGGGTACCGCGGCGCACGTCGGCGCCGACCCGGTAGCGGGTCCGCGGCTTGGCCGCGGTGAGCGCGGCATGCACCGCGGCGGCGACATCGGCGGGCTTGGTCGCGCTGTTGCGCGCGCCGTCCTCGTTGGCCTGGAGGAAGCGCAGGTAGGTATCGCGATAGAGGTCGGCGACGGCGTCGGGGGCGTCGGCCAGGGCGCGCTCGCCCTCGCTGGCGATCTTGCCCCAGATCGGCGTCCAGATCGCCCCGGGGCTGACCACCGAGACCTGGATGCCCATGGGTGCCAGCTCGCGGCGCAGGGCGTCGCTCACTCCCTCCTTGGCGAACTGCGCGGCGGAGTAGGCGCCCAGGTAGGGAATGGCGACCGAGCCGAGGCCCGAGGTGACGTTCACCAGGCGCGCCGCGCCGCCACGGCGCAGCAGCGGCAGGATCGCCCGGGTCACCGCGAGCTGGCCGATCAGGTTGACTTCCAGCTGGCGCCGCAGCAGGTCGCTGGAGACGCATTCCAGCGGCGCGGAAATGCAGATCCCGGCGTTGTTCACCAGGCCCCAGAGCCCGGTATCGCCGACTTTCTCCGCCACCTGCGCGGCGGCCCGGCCAATGGATTCCTCGTCGGTGACATCGATCAGCAGCGTGCTGATCCGGCCGGACGGGCAGGCGTTCGCCAGGCGCTCGCCATCCTCCTGGCGGCGCACCCCGGCGATCACCTGGAAACCCTGTTCGGCCAGGTGCAGCGCGGTTTCCCGGCCGAGGCCGCTGGAGGCGCCGGTGATCAGTACGTGGCGGCCCTGGGGCGAGAGAGGTTTGCTGGTGAATAACATGTCATTGCTCCTCGAGGGCGGATCGTTGGGGGCGTGGATCGCCGACAGCAGGGTGCCCAGGCAATCTTCGGCCAGGCGTTCGGCGCGTTCGCCGGGGACCGCTTCGTCGATATAGGTGAAGTTCCAGAACAGCCGGCCATGGCTGGAGTTGATGGCGGCCACGAAGTAGCCGTTCACCGAGATGCCGGTGAGGAACTGCGCGTCGGAGAGGCGCAAGGCGCCGATCCGCTCGGGGAACGGATAGCGACCGATGTTGGAGGAGCACAGGTTGATCGGCCCTTCGGCTTCCATGAAGGCCATGAATGGCCGCGCGTCGGCCATGCAGCGCGGCGCAGCGCTGGCGACCAGGGTGACCAGGTTGAAATGATGGCCCTGGCGACGGCGTTCGCCGAGGTCGTCGGTGAGCGCGCGGGCGACCTCCCAGAACGGCCGGGCGATGTCCAGCACCACCGGTACCGTGGCGACGTAGGTGCCTACTTCGTCGGGGCGCACCGGCGGCTCCAGTTCGTCGCGGAAGTCGATCGGCGAGCCGATGGCGATGTGGCTAGGGCGGCGCTGGTGGTCGTGGCCGGCGGCGATGGCCAGCGCCGCGGTCAGCGCGCCGTGTACCGTGGTGCCGTGTTCGCGGGCGCGTCGTTGCAGCTGTTCCAGCTGCGCGCCGTCCAGCTCCCGGTGTAGCAGGCGGGTACGCCGCGCTTCCAGCGGCACTGGGTTGCTCGGCTCGATCCGGCCCGGGCGGTGGCGACCGACCAGCGCTTCGTCCTGGGCGGTCTGCTCGGCCAGGCGCGCCGCGCCTTCGTCGCCGGTGAAGCGGCGCGGACGCAGATCCTCCGCCGGCGGCAGGGCGCTGGCGGTCCAGGGTTGCGCGGCGGGGTCGGCGGCCAGGGTCAGCCATTGTTCGGCGAGGGTCAGCACGGTAGTGCCGTCGGCGATGATGTGCGGTACCACGACCAGCAGGTCGTGGGCGCCGGCGTCGGTGGCGATCGCCACGGTACGGATCAGTGGCCCGCTGTCCGGATCGATGCGTTCCGGCAATTCGCGCTCGTTGATTTCCCGCAGCCATTGCTCCTCGCCGCCGCCGCGCACCTCGCGCAGCGGGATGGGCCGCTCGCAGGGCACCCAGCGCGGATCGAGCCCGGCATCGTGCTCGATCCGCGCGCGCAGCAGCGGATGCCGCGCCTGCAGCGCGTCGAGGCCGCGGCGCAGGTCGTCGATGGACAACCGGCCATGGACCCGCACCCGGGAAATCACGTTCAGCGCGGAGAACTGGTCGCTGAGCCAGTACCAGCGTTCCACCGCGGACAGCGGGCGTCGTATCTCGGCCATCATTCGACTCCTGGGAAGGTCAGTGCCAGTTCGTTCTGCCGGGCGAAGGTTCGCTCCGGAGCGAAGCGGAAGTAGAGATCGCGGGCGACGGTGCGCAGCGGATGCTCCAACTGCTCGATGCGGCTCAGCGCCCGCGAGGTCTCGACCATCGCCCTGGCGCGGTCGCGACGGCGGTTCTCGTAGGCGCGCAGGGCGGCTTGCGGGTCGTCGATGGTGGCCAGGCAGTGGGCCAGCACCGCGGCGTCTTCGATGGCGATGGCGGCGCCCTGGCCGAGGCTGGTCAGCATCGGATGCGCGGCATCGCCGAGCAGGGTCACCGGGCCGTCGCCCCAGCGCTCCAGGAACGGTCGGTCCTGGGCCGGCAGGCTGCTGATGTCGGCCTCCGGGGTCGCCTCGATGACCGCCTGCACTTCGTCGGCCCAGCCGGCGTAGAGGCGCTGGATGCCCGCCTTGCCGCCGCGCCAGTCCTTCGCCTGTTCGGCCGGCATGTTGCGGGTGCCCCACCAATAGACGTTGCCTTCGCCGATGTCGGCGAGACCGAAGCGCTGCCCACGGCCCCAGTAATGGGCGACGTAGCCCGGCGTCACCTTCGGATGGCGGAACGCCGGCGTGGCGCGCCAGATCACGTAGTGCCAGTCGGTGGGACGCTCCGGGCCGGTCATGGTGGCGCGGATCGCCGAGTTGAAGCCGTCCGCGCCGATCAGCACGTCGGCGTGCACTTCGCGGCCGTCGCTGCAGAGCACGGTGACGCCTTCGCCGTCGGCGTGGCGCAGGTAGCCGGTGGCGCTCACGCCCAGTTCGATGCGGCAGTCGCGGGCCTGTTCCAGCAGCGCCTGCTGCAGGCTCGCGCGGTGGATCGCCAGGCTCGGCTGGCCGAGCTGACGGGCCAGGCCGCCGAAGTCGATGGCGCGGATCGGTCGCCCGCGCCGGGTGAGGAACCGCAGCGAGTCGAAGGCCTGGGCGCGGGTAAGGTCAGGGCGCACGCCGACCCTCTCCAGGGCGGTCAGCGCGTTGGGCATCAGCGACAGCGCCGAGCCGACCGCGCGCAGCTCCCTGGCCCGCTCGTAGAGTTCGACCTCGAAGCCGGCGGCTTTCAGGCAGGCGGCCGCGGCGAGCCCGCCGATGCCGGCGCCGGCGATGACGATCTTCAGGGGATGTCTGCTCATGGGCGGGTCCGTTCGCTGGAGGTGGAGGGTTCGAGCAACGCGGCGATCTCTGCCGCGACCGTCTCGACATAGGGTTCTTTCATCAGCACCAGGTGGTCGCCGGGTACGTCGATCACATCGAGGCGGCCGCTGGTCCAGTGCTGCCAGCCGTTCTTCGGGTCGCCGTAGTGGGTGCCGGCGGCGTCGTGCATCGGCTTCAGCGCCAGCGGCAGCGGGCCGTCCGCGCGCAGCAGGATCATGTCCTGGTCGCTGACTTCCGGGCGATAGCCGATGAGTGCCTGCCAGCTCGCCCGGAACAGCTCGTAGAGCCGCTGCACGGTGGCGCGCGGGGTGCCGGCGGGAAGTACGCCGGCCTCGATGGCGCGTTCGACGATGTGGTCGAGTTTCTGCTCCAGGCTCGCGCCTTCAGGCAGCGGCTCGACCTCCTCGTCGCTGCGCTCGAACCAAACCAGTTCCCAGTAGAAGAACAGCAGCAGGGCTTCGTCGCTGGCGCTGCCGGCGTGGTTGCGGTCGACGGTGATGGAGTCGAGCACGATCAGTTGGGCGACCGCCTGCGGGTCGAGCGCGCGCAGTTGCCGGGCCATCTCGTAGGCGACGAAGCCGCCGAACGACCAGCCGCCGAGGTAATAGGGGCCTTCCGGCTGCACCCGGCGGATCGCCGCGAGGTAACTGGCGGCGATGTCCTCGAGGACCGCCAGCGGCGTACTGCCCTGGCCGGTGCCGGCCGCCTGCAGGGCATATACCGGCTGGTCCGGCGGCAGTGCGCGGACCAGCGGCAGGTAGCAGAGTACGTGGCCGCCGAGCGGGTGGACGAGGAACAGCGGCGGGCGGCTGCCGCCGGCACGGATCGGTACCAGCGGGTCGAAGGCGCGCACCGCCGAGCGTTCCCGCAGGCGTTCGGCCAGGCCCTCCACGGTCGGCGTCTCGATCAGCGCGGCCATCGGCAGGTCGACGCCATAGCGCTTCTCGATCAGCAGCATGAAGCGCATCGCGCTGAGCGAGGTGCCGCCGAGGTCGAAGAAGCTGTCGCGGATGCCTACCCGGGGACGATCCAGCAACTCGCCGAGGAGTCCGGCCAGGGTGCGCTCGTAGTCGTCGCGCGGGGCCAGGTACTCGATGTTCGTCCCGTGCTCCAGCGGCAGTGCGCGCAGGGCGGCGTCGTCGCGCTTGCCGCTGGGGGTGAGGGCGAAGCCGTCGACCCAGGCGAAGTGTGCCGGCACCATGTGTTCCGGCAGTTCGCTGCGCAGTGCCTGCTTCAGTTCGGCGAGATCCACCGCCTCGGACTCGCCGAGCAGGAAGGCAGCGAGGAATGCATCGTTGCCCTGGCGCTCGCGAGCCACCACCGCCGCGCCGCGCAGGCCCGGCTGGCGCTCGGCCTGGCGCATGATCGCCAGCTCGACCTCGGCCGGCTCGATGCGGAAGCCGCGGACCTTGACCTGGGTATCGGCGCGGCCGAGCCAGACGATCTCGCCGTTGCCGAGGATGCGCCCGAGGTCGCCGGTGCGGTAGAGCCTGGCGCCGGGGCGCCAGGGATGTTCGACGAAGCGCTCGGCGGTGAGTTCGGGGGCGCGGTGGTAGCCGCGCGCGAGGCAGTCGCCGCCGAAGTACAGCTCGCCGGTAACGCCGACCGGTACCGGGCGCAGCGCGGCGTCGAGCACCTGCACCTCGACCCCGTCCAGCGGCCGGCCGATCGGCGGCAGGTCCGGGTAGTGCGCCGGGTCGCCGCTCAGCGAGTGGTAGGTGACCTGGTGCGTCTCGGTGGGGCCGTACTGGTTCTCCAGCAGCAGCCCGGGCATCGCCGCGCAGAACGCGCGGACGTCTTCGGTGATGCGCAACTGCTCGCCGGAGGACACCACCACGCGCAGGGCGCCGGGGCGCACGCCCAGCGCGTTGGAGGCCTCGGCGAGGCGTTGCAGGGCGACGAAGGGCAACAGCACGCGCTGGACCTGGCGGCGTTCGAGGACATGCAGCAGCGCGGAGGGGTCCATCCGCTCGCGGTTGGAGATGAGTTGCAGCTCGCCGCCGCCGCACAGCGTGGAGAAGATCTCCTGGAAGGCCATGTCGAAGCTCAGCGGCGCGAACTGCAGGGTGCGCAGCCCCGGTACGCCGCTGGCGACGCGCAATTGCCACTGGGTGTAGTTGGCCCACATCCGATGGCTAAGCTCGACGCCCTTCGGCCGCCCGGTGGAACCGGAGGTGAACAGCAGCATGGCCAGCTCGTCGAGCTGCGGCGCGGCGAAGGTTTCGGGCTCGATGTCGGCGACCAGTTCCTCTACCGGCAGCACCCGTTCCGCCGCGGCGACATGGGCGTGCTCGGGATGCGCGACCACCCGGAACGGCTGTGCGGTCTCCAGGATCAGCGCCAGGCGCTGCGCGGGATAGCTGACGTCCAGCGGCACGCAGACCAGGCCGGCGCGCAGGATGCCCCAGATCGTCGCGATCATCTCCGGCGAACGGTTCAGCGCCACTCCGATCGCATCGCCGCGGCGCGCGCCGGCGCGGACCAGGCGGGTGGCCACGCAGCGCGCCACATGGTCGAGGTCGCGATAGGTCCAGCGTTGCTCCTCGAAGGCCAGCGCGGCGCTGCCCGGCAGCGCCTCGACCTGGCGTTCGAACAGGCTGACGACGTCGACCAGCGGCTCGGGCTGGGAAGCGGCGTCGCGGCGAGGGGCGAGGAAGGCGAAGTCGGCGGCTTCGTCGGGATGATCGGCGAGGCGCCACAGGAGCTCGACGAAGGTCGCGCCGATCAGCGCGGCCTGGCTGCGGCTGATGCCGCGGCCGTCGCTGTCGATGCGCAGGTACATGCCGTCGCTGGGCGTGGCGATCACGTTGACCAGCAGGGCGAAGTTGGTTTCTTCCCAGACGCGGAAGTCGCGCAGTTGCCACAGCGGTTCGAGGACATGCAGGTTGACGTAGTTGAAGGCGCTGCTCAGTTCGTCGCCGACGATCTGCTGGATGGCGCTGAGCGGATAGCGGCGATGGGCGTGTCCGTCGCGCTCCTGGCGGAACAGCGCATCGGCTACCTCGATCCAGCTATGCCCGGCAATCTCCGAGCGGACCGGCACGGTATTCAGGAACAGGCCGACCATGCGGTCGGCGTCGGGCAGTTCGGGGCGGCCGTTGCTGATCGCGCCGGTGACCACGCTGTCGCTGCGGGAGAACAGATGCAGGGTCAGGCAATGGGCGGCGAGCAGCAGCGATTTCAACGGCAGTCCGCGTTGCGCCGCAGTGGCCTTGAGTCGTTCGAGCAGCCCGTCCGGCAGCGCTTCGCGATGGCTGACCGGACCTTGCGCGGCTTGCGGCTCGTGGGCGCCGAAGCCGTCGAGGCGGGTCATCCTCGCGCCCTCCAGCAGCCCGGTCCAGTACCCCACGGCGGCCGGCGAAGCCAGCGCGGCCAGCTCCTCGCGGACATGGCAGGCCAGCGCCGGCGCGGGGCCCGGCAGCGGCTCGCCACGGTAGGCGGCGACCAGCGCGACGATCAGGTTGGCCACGCTCCAGCCGTCGAGGATCGCATGGTGGAAGCTGAATACCAGGTCCAGGCCGTCCTCGCGGACGAACGCGGCGAACAGGAATAGCCCGGGCTGTTGCAGCGAATAGCGATGGAAGCGGCGTTGGCGGATGTGCTCGTCGAGCACCGTCCCGGCCTCCGGGTTGCCGCGCAGGTCCAGGATCAGCGGTTCGCTGCGCGCCTGGGTATGCACCAGTTGCAGCGGTTCGGATGCACCGCTGAGGTCGAACGACGAACGCAGCGCGGGATAGGCGGCGACCACCCGGTCCAGCGCGTGGCGGAACGCGGCTTCGTCCCAGGCCAGGTCGAAGCGGTAGTGGAACACGTCGTGGTAGACCGACGAGTCGGGGCGCTGGCGGCTATGGAAGAGCAGGCCGAGACTCAGCCGGCTGGTCGGGAAGGCGTCCTCCAGCCCTTCCAGGCGCGGCTTGTCGACTTCGGAAACCAGTTCGAAGGGCTGGTAGCTTCGCTCCGCGAGCGGACGCACCAGGCGCTCGGCGAGGCCCGCCACCGTCGGGTTGCGCATCAGGTCGGCGAGTTCGAAGCCCAGGCCGCGCCGCTGTGCGGCGGCGCGGATGCGCAGCATCAGGATCGAGTCGCCGCCGAGGGCGTAGAAGTCGTCGTGCACGCCGACCTCCGCCACGCCGAGGACATCGGCCCACACCGCCGCCAGTTCGGCCTCGGTCGCCGTGCGCGGCGCAACCGCCGCCACCTGTTCCGGCGGTGCCGGCAGTTGCCGGCGGTCGAGCTTGCCGTTGGCGCTGAGCGGGAGGCTGTCGATGCGCACGAAGAAGGCTGGCAGCATGAAGTCCGGCAGCGTCGCCGAAAGTCCGGCGCGCAATTGACCGGGGTCGAGTTCCGCCGCAGCCACGTAGTAGCCGACCAGGTGCGTGCCGCGTACCGCCGAATCGCGTGCCACGACCGCGGCGTCGCGTACGCCGGGAAGCGCGGCGAGGCGGTCGCGTACTTCGTCGGGTTCGACCCGGTTGCCGCGGATCTTCACCTGGTCGTCGGCGCGGCCGAGGTATTCGAGGTTGCCGTCGGCCAGCCAGCGGGCCAGGTCGCCGGTACGGTAGAGACGGCCGCCGGCGACGAAGGGGTCGGCGAGGAAGCGCTCGGCGTTCAACTCCGGCCGGTTCAGGTAGCCGCGGGCGACGCCGACGCCTCCTATATATAGCTCGCCGACGGCGCCGAGGGGCTGCGGCCTGAGCGCGCGGTCGAGGACGTACAGGCGCAGGTTGTCGATCGGCCGGCCGATCGGGACCCGCGTGGGGTTGTCGCTGGCGCATTCATGGTCGGACACGTCGACGGTGGCCTCGGTCGGTCCGTACAGGTTGACCAGTCGCACGGCGTCGCCGAACAGCCGGCGGAAGCGCGTGACCTGCAACGGCGCGAGGGCTTCGCCGCTGCAGAACACCAGGCGCAGCGAGCTTGCCGCCGCGCGGGCGGTCGGGTCGCCGTCGAGCAGGTCGAGGAACGGCGTCAGCATCGACGGCACGAAGTGGATGACCGTGACCGCGTCGCGCTGGATGCTCCGCAGCATTTCCCGCGGGTCCTTCTCGGCGCCGGGCGGCAACAGCGACAGGCGGGCGCCGGTGAAGCTCCACCAGAACAGCTCCCAGACGGATACGTCGAACGTCACCGGAGTCTTTTGCAGAAGCACGTCGCGTTCGCCGATCGGATAACGACGCTGCATCCAGTTCAGGCGGTTGACCACCGAGCGGTGCTCGACCATGACGCCCTTGGGCATGCCGGTCGAACCGGAGGTATAGATGACATAGGCCAGGTCGCCGGGCGCCACGTTGGCCGCCGGCAGGTCGCCGGTGCTCTGCGGCAGGCGTTCGAGGTGCAGCACGCGCGTCTCGCCGAGGCTCTCGCCGAGTGTCGCCGCGCGTTCGTCCACCAGCACCACGCGGGCGCCGCAGTCTTCCAGCAGCAGGCGGACGCGCTCCAGGGGATGGTCGGGATTGATCGGCACATAGGCGCCGCCGGCGCGCTGCACGCCGAGGATCGCCGGCAGCAGGTGGGGACCGCGGGCGACCAGTAGCGCTACCCGCTCGTCGGTCCTCACACCCGCTGCGCGCAGGGCGTCGGCCACGGCCTGGACCTTGGCGTCCAGCTCGGCATAGCTGAGCGTGCCGCCGTCGGCTTCCAGCAGCGCGGTGCGTTGCGGGGTGCGCGCCACCTGCTCGGCGAACAGCGTGGGCAGGGTAGCCTGCTCGGGGAATACCTGGTCGGTGGCGTTGCGGGTGTGGATCAGTTCCTCGCGCTCGTCGGCCGACAGCGGATCGAGTTCGCCGAGGCGGCGCTCGCCGCCCTCCACCAGGGCGCGCAGGAAGGTTTTGATATGCCGCGCCGCGGCGTCCATGGGGAAGTCGGCGTCGAACACATCGCAGGCGTATTCGAAATCCACCTGCGCGTCGCTGTGCCCGTCGAACTCGGAGACCCAGATGGCCAGCGCGTCCGGGTCATGGGCGTGGGTTTGCGCCACGGTCTCGACGCTGGCGTTCGGGATCGCCTGGGCGGCGGGCCAGCGCATGTAGGAAAGGGTGGTGTCGAACAGTGGCGAGGCGCCGCGCAACAGGTCGCCGAGGGGCATCTTCTGGTGGCGCAGCAGCGTCCGGGTCGCCTCGCGCAACTGCGCCAGGAATTCGTCGACGGTCTGTTCCGGCGCGGTGCGGATGCGTAGCGGCAGGGGATTGGCGAAGTGCCCGACCACTTGCTTGGCCACGCGGTCGGCGCGGTTCAGCACCGGTACGCCGAGGACCACGTCGTCGTTCTGGTGGATCCGCGCCAGGTACAGCGCCACGGCGGCGGAGAGGAACAGGAAGGGCGATTCGCCACGATCGCGGATCGCATCGAGCAGTGTGCGTTCCAGCGTCAGCCTGTGGCGCGCGGTGCGGCGCAGCCCGGCCGGGCGCCTGCGGGTGAAGAGGGCCGGCTCCAGGCCCTCCAGGGCCTCGGCGAAATAGGCGCGGTCGCCGCGGTACTGTTCCGAACCGGAGTAGTCGTCGGTCTCGAGCTGCGCCAGGAGGGAAGCCGTCGGCATCTGCGCCTGTGGCTCGCCTAGCTCGCCCAGGTAGCCGGCGCGCACCCGGCTGAGGAATAGCTGCAGGCCCCAGGCGTCGCTGACGATATGGTGGGTGCGCACGTAGACGTAGAGCGCCTGGTCGCTATGCAGCAGGGCCAGGTCCACCAGGCTGCGGCCGTCCAGCGGGTAGGCGTGGCGGAAGGCGTCGCGCAGCCAGGATCGCACGGCGGCCTCGGGGTCGCGGTCGGCGCGCAGGTCGACGTGGCGCGCCTCGAACTCGGCATCCGTGTCCAGCCACTGGTACGGCGTACCGTCCGTCTCGCCGAGGCGCAGGCGGAACGCCTCGGTGTCTCGCGCCGCCTGCAGCAGCGCCCGTTCCAGGGCCTGGGTATCGACCTCGCCGGTGAAGCGGTCGTAGCTGAAGATGGTGTACTGGTCGAGTTCCGGAAACTGCGCGGCGGCGACCCAGATGTCCCGTTGGTAGGGCGATAGCGGCAAGCGAGCGAAACGAACCATCCCTGCGTCCTCTTCAACAATCCATCGATTCGGCGAACACGGGCACCGCACGCCTCGCCGGACAGGTTCCACCCGTCGACGTTTCAGCGCGCCGTAGCCAGCGTGGTTAGCAGGGAAGCGGCGGCACCCGAAGCAAGAGCGGGGTGTACTATTACTTTTGGCAGGCTCGAAGAAATAGCTGTTAATTCTTGCAGGGTAATCGCGTTGTTAACTGTTAATTCTGGTAGGTATTTACGAGGCAACTTACAAATCTGTTAGGTTCCGGGAAACGTGCGTCGCGGCCCTGCATGGCTATGCTTCACGAGATTACCTTCGCCGGTCTTTTCGAAGTTGACGCAAGCCTTTCGAAAGTGTCTGGCTGATGCATAATGGGCCGCTCGGAAGAGGCGCATTAACGGATATATATCCGCGCCCTGGCGAACAACGAACGCATGCCCTGAAAGGTTTGCCGGATGGATTACCAACAGTTCCAGGAGGTTGCATGAAAACCGATGACAAGGACCGCGAAGGCGGCGACTCCCACGGCGCCATCGGCGCCAAGCTGATGGAGTACGCGCTCAAGGTCAGGAAGGTGTTCGTCACCGGCGGGGTCGACGAGAAGATGGCCAAGGACGTCGTCCAGCAGCTGCACATCCTCGCCTCGATCAGCGACGATCCGATCTACATGTTCGTCAATTCCCCGGGTGGCCACGTCGAATCCGGCGACATGATCTTCGACGCGATCCGCTTCATCACACCGAAGGTCATCATGATCGGTTCCGGCAGCGTTGCCAGCGCCGGCGCGCTGATCTATGCCGCGGCGGACAAGGAAAACCGCTATTCGCTGCCCAATACCCGCTTCCTCCTGCACCAGCCGTCGGGTGGCATCCAGGGGCCGGCGAGCAACATCGAGATCTACCGCCGCGAGATCGTGCGGATGAAGGAACGCCTCGACCGGATCTTCGCCGAAGCCACCGGGCAGACGCCGGAAAAGATCAGTGCCGACACCGAGCGCGACTTCTGGCTGAACGCGGAGGAGGCCGTGCAGTACGGCCTGGTCAACAAGATCATCGTTTCGGAACGGGAGATCACGCTGCCTGGCCAGTGAGTTTCCGCAGGCCGGATAAATACGAAGGCGGGCGCGAAGAGCGTATTTCCCGACTCTCTTCTCGCTCGTTTTTCTTTCTTTAATTTCCGATCGATAGGGTAACTTTTCTTACTTTTATTTTGCTTGCTTTCAAAATGCCATCAGCAAGAATGGCAGGCTTTTGCAAAGTCTCACGTCGCGCGCCCGTTATTTTCAATCATTCTATCGAGCGACATTTTTCAGGCTTACGGAAATTACCTTCCGTCTGCCGGCCTTGTTTGACTCGCCCTGACGTAACAATGGACAAGCGCCGGGAAAGTTCCAGCTTCCGCGGCGCTTGCCGGTATTTCCAGTGAATTGTTTTCAGGCGTTCGCCGCGCGCCGGGCCGCCGGCGAGTTGGCCAGGTATTCCAGGGCTTCCTGGGTATTCGCCTCGTGCTCGGGGTGGTACCAGGGATTGAAGTAACGGGCGACGTCGCGGAAGGTGCGCGCGAGGTTCGGCAGCAGGCCCTGCTTGCCGAGCCGCCACCAGGTTCGTAGGAATCCCTGGCGCTTGGCGCCGCGCAGGCTCGGGTCCTGGTCGAGGAGGGTGCGGGTGCCGTCGGCGAGCAGGTAGACCAGTATCGCGATGACCAACAGCATGGTCAGTTGCCGGGTGACGAAGCTGCCGCCCAGATGCATGTGCAGGTCGTGGGCGACGCTGCGGTGCTCTACTTCCTCGGCGCCGTGCCAGCGCAGCAGGTCGAGCATCACCGGGTCGCTGCCGCGGCGATCCAGCTCCCGGGCCTCCAGCACCCACTTGCCGAGCACGCAGGTGAAATGCTCCACCGCGGCGATGATCGCGCAGCGCTGGCGCAGCCACCAGCCGTCGAGGGCGCGGGTCAGGCGGTTCTGCCCCAGCGGGTAGTCGCAGAGCAGGCGTTCGAAAAGGAAATCCATCTTGTCGGTGAACGGCTTGGAGTCGATGTCGAACCTGCTCAGGTAGCGCTGGATCGCGCCGTCGTGGGCCCGCGAATGCATCGCTTCCTGGCGGATGAAACCCTGCACGTCGTCGCGCAGGCGGGCGTCGCTAACCAGCGGCAGGGCCTTGTTGTAGAGGCGGCAGAACCACAGTTCGCCGGAAGGCAGGAGCATGTGCAGGACGTTCATCACCTGGGACGCTTCCGCTTCGCCGGGAACCCAGTGCAGGGGGGTATCGCTGAAGTCGAAGCGGACCTTGCGCTGGACCAGCTTGTGGTGGAATTCGCTCATGGCAGGCTCTCAGGAAGTCAGGTCGAAGCGCGCGAGAAACCGCGTGGCCCAGGGCGCGAAGCGCCATTGCAGGGCGCCGAGGTGCACCTCGCTGCCCACCGAGACCACCGCCTTGTTGCGCTCCACGGCGCGCACCAGCTTTTCCCCGACGGTGTCCGGGCTGAGCCGGCGTCGCTTGTAGAAGCGCTGGATCTTCGCCTGGCGCTGCGCCTGGCGTTCGGCGTCCATGCCGACGAAGCGGGTGGCCTGGACAATGCCGGTATCGACGAAGCCCGGGCACACCGCGGTGACTCCGATCGAACGTCCGGCCAGTTCCGCCCGCAGGCATTCGCTGAGCATCAGTACCGCGGCCTTGCTGGTGGCGTAGGCGGGGTAGTTGCGCGACGGCGCGAAGGCCACGCCGGAGGCGACATTGACCAGGTGCCCCGGCTTGTTCGCCGCGATCATCTGCCGGCCGAACAGGCGGCAGCCGTCGATCACGCTCCACAGGTTGACCCGCAGCAGGCGCTCCCATTCCGCGGGCGAGGTGTCGAGCATCGGTCCGGCCATGCCGATGCCGGCATTGCTGACTACCACATCCGGGACTCCGAGGGTGTCGCGCACCCACTCGGCGAAGGTCTCCATGGCCTGGGTATCGCCGACGTCGACCTGGTAGACATGGGCCGTGGCGCCAAGGGCGCGGGCCAGTTCGGCGCTGCGTTCGGCGGCTTCCAGATCGAGATCGGCGGCGAGCAGGCTGGCGCCGCGCTCGGCGAAGCTGAGCAGGGTCGAACGGCCGATGCCGCCGCCGGCGCCGGTGACCACCACCAGCTTGCCGCTCATCGAGCGCGCGTCGGGCCGGACCTGGGCGCGTTGCAGGGCCGGCGGCGACTCGCCGGTTTCCTGGGCGTCGATGAACTCGCCGAGCCAGCCGGCTAGTTGCTCCGGCTCGGCCAGCAGTTGCCAATGGCCGACGCTCGCCTCGCGCCGCCACAGGCGTGGCGCCCACAGGCTGAGGTGCTGGAACAGCTGGGCGCCGACGTAACGGTCGCGGGTCGGTACGATCAGTTGCACCGGCACTTCGGTGTGGCGCTTGCGCGGACGGAACAGGCTGCGGATGAAGTTGCCGCGGTACAGCTTGACCCCGTGCCGGCCGTCGCTGGCCTGGGTCGGGTTGACCTGCGGATGGCGGACGCCTTCGGCGTGCTTCAGGAACTGCGGCCAGAGCCGGGCCAGGCCGGCGCTCCAGAGCAGCTCGGGTACGACGGGGGTATGGAAGAAGGCGATGTACCAGGAGTGGAGCAACTGGCCGAATACCGCTTTCAGGGCCTTCGGACTGCGCTGCCTGAGGTGTTCGCGCATCCAGAAACCGACATGGTCCAGGCAGGGCCCGGAGATCGAGGTATAGGACGCGATCAGCGGTCGGCACTGCGGATCGGTGACGCTTTCCCAGGTCTGGATCGAGCCCCAGTCATGGGCCAGCAGGTGTACCGGGCGGTCCGGGCTGGTGGCGCGGATCACCGCCTGCAGGTCTTCGCTGAGCCGCTGCAGGTGGTAGTCGCGGCTCCAGCGTGGCTTGTCCGAAGCGCCGGCGCCACGCACGTCGTAGGCGACGATGCGGTAGCGCCCGGCCAGTTGGCGGATCAGCGGCAGCCAGGTCTCGTGGTTGTCCGGGTAGCCATGCACCATCAGCAGCGTCGGCTTGCCGTTGTCCGGCGCGCCCCAGCAATGAACCGCCAGGCGCACGTCGCCGGATTGCACGAACAGGCGTTCCGGCTGCAGGTCGGGGAGGGCGAGGAGCGCGTTCATGCGGCCTCCCGTGCTTGCGGCAGCAGTCCGCGCGCCTGCCAGCGGCGGACGTGCGGCAGGTCGTCGTCGAGCCAGTAGGCGTCGTCTTCGGTGACCACCAGCAGTTCTTCGAACTTGGCGCCCACCCCGCGTAGCCCCAGGTGCGGTTCCACCGCCCAGAGACCGGGCGTCGGCGGGTGCTCGGAGCGCTTGCCGCTGGACCACAGCGGCGACCAGCCTTCGCGCTTGCCGGTGACCAGCGCGTTGCGCGTCAGGGTGTACAGGTTGCGCACGCCGAAGCGCGCCACCGAGGGACCGCGGCGGTTGCCGAGCTTTTCCACGCGATGGGCGAGCACTTCGAAGGGATAGGCCTTGTGCCGTGGCAGGGTGCCCTGGATCACGCAGAGCCGGTCGACCGCCTGGCTGACTTCGGCCAGGGGGCGCCGTTCGCGGACCAGGTCAAGGATGGTGCGTCGGTGTATCAGCAGGTCGTCCATCAGCCGCTCCTGCAACAGGTTGTGGCCTAGTGCGCCGGAGTAGCCGACATCGGCGGTATAGGCGCCGAGGGTCGGCGCGCAGTCGAGGATGAACGGCATGCCTTCCTCCAGGCGCTGCTTGCCGGGGTAGAAGGCCAGGTTGAAGCCACCGAGATGACGCAGGCCGTCGAAGCCCTTGAACGAGGTGCGGCTGCCGAACCAGGCGAAGGGCTGGTGGAACCAGTCGTCGACGCCATGATCCTGCAGCCAGGTCTTCATCAGCGCCGCGGCTTCCCTCTCGCTGATGCCGGCGCGCAGTTCGCCGTGGATGGTTTCGCAGCAGGTATAGGCCAGTCGCTGGACCTGGCGGAAGTGATCGAGATCGTCGGGAGTGGGTACCCAGGCGCCTTGGGACATGGCTCTCTCCAGGCTGGCTTGTCGTTATTGTGACATTGATTGATGTCATGGTTGATGCTGGCCCATAAGCAGGCGTTGCGCCAGCCCTGGGAAGTCTCTTCACGCCGGTGTTACGGCACTTGCTACCGGCGCCGGAAGGCCCGGGGCAGAAGGCTCGGGACGTTTCCCCCGGGTTTTGGCGGTGGTGCCGGAGAAGCGGCTGACCGACGAGTCCAGTCTTTGGTTGGCGCCCGCGCATCCGGACGCCGGCAAAGAGCGTTGCGCCCCCGGAGGTTGTGGCCGTTCGGCGGGCCTCGTTATGATCCGCCTCCATGAGCACACCCCTGACCCTCCTGCAGCGCCTGCTGCAACGTGGCGAGCAGCCGTCCGCCGAGGATGCCCGCGAATACAGCGTCGACGAACTGGCTCGCGCGGCCGGCAGCAGCGTGCGCAACGTACGCGCCTACCAGGACCGCGGCCTGCTGCCGCCGCCGGAGCGGCGCGGCCGGGTCGGCGTGTATTTCGACAGTCATCTCAAGCGCCTGCGGCTGATCAGCCAGTTGCTCGAGCGCGGCTATTCCAGCGCCAACATCAAGGAACTGCTGGAAGCCTGGGAACAGGGCCGCGACCTCGACCATGTGCTCGGCCTGGACCAGGCGATCATCGGCGAGTGGAACCTGGAGACGCCCGGCAGCATCGGCTTCGACGAACTCCAGGCGATCTTCGGCGACGAACTGAACGACCGGGTGATCGACAAGGCCCAGGCGCTGGGCCTGCTGCTGTTCGACGGCGAGCGCATGAAGATCCCCAGTCCACGGCTGTTCCAGGCCGGGCTGGAACTGTACCGCAGCGGCATCCCGCTGGAGGCGCTGCTCGATCAACTCGGCGAGTTGCGCAGCGACACCGAGCATCTGGCGGCGGGAATCGTCCGCCTGATCGTCACCCACCTGGTGGACGGCCGCGGCACCGACCTGCTGCCCGGGGCGCCGGACCTGCAGGAGCTGGCCAAGGTGTTCCTGCGCCTGCGCCCGCTGGCGGAACACGTGGTCCAGGTGGAACTGGCGCGCGGCCTCAAGCTGTCGGCCAACGAAATGCTCGGCGAGCGTGTCGGCGAGATGCTGCGCAAGCTGGAAAAGCCTTCCTGACTCTTCTTCAGATCTTCCGCGCCGCCGCCTGGATCTGTTCCCGCAGCCAGGCGCCGGCCGCTTCGCGCTCGGCGTCGCCGCGCCAGATCTGCACATAGTCGAAGCGCGGGATCGCCAGCGGCGGCTCGCAGAGCGCCAGTTCCTCGGGTAGCCGCAACCTTTCGAGGGTGCGTTCGGCGATGGTCAGTACCAGGTCGGTGCCGGCCAGCAGCGCCGGGGCCACGGTGAAGTGCGGCAGGGTCAGCGCCACCTGCCGGCGCAGGCCGCGTTTTTCCAGGGCGCTGTCGACTTCCTCGGCCGGGTTGTCCTGTAGCGAGACGCGCACGTGGCGGGCCGCCAGGTAGCGGTCGAGGGACAGGCCGTCGGGGCGGTCGAACAGGCTGCGCCGACAGACGCAGACGAAACGCTCCTCGAACAGGCGCCTGGCGCGCACGCCCTCCGGAAGCAGGGGGAATACCCCCAGCGCGCAGTCCAGCTGTCCTTCGGCGACCTGACGGGCGGTTTCCAGGCGCGGTTCCTGGACTATCCCGAAGCTCACCCCGGGCGCCAGCGCCTGTTGCTGGCGCAGCAGCGCCGGCAGCACCACCCAGGCGCCGTAGTCGGACATGCCCAGGCGGAAGTGGCGTCGGCTGCGCACCGGTTCGAAGGTCGGCCCGCCGATCACCCCGCGTACCTGGTCGAGGCTGGCCTGGAGCTTCGGCGCCAGCTCCAGCGCCAGGCTGGTCAACTGCATGCGGCTTTTCACCCGCACCAGCAGTGGATCGCCGAACAGTTCGCGGAGACGCCCGAGGGCGTGGCTGACCGCCGGCTGCGACATGGCCAGGCGCTGCGCCGCGCGGGACACGTGGCGCTCGCTGAGGAGCGCGTCGAGCACCACCAGCAGGTTGAGGTCGATACGGCGTAGGTCATGAATCTGCTGCATGGAAGGTGTACCAACTATCGATTTCCATTCGCGAAGTGGATAGCAAAAACTCTGCTCCAGAGGCAAGGGCCGGAGGAGGAGAATCAGCATGCCCAATTATCTGATGGTACTGATGGCAGTTTCGGTGGGCGGCATGGTGGTGCTGCAGGCCGGCAGCAACGCCTTGCTCGGGCGCCTGCTCGGCCATCCGCTGAGCGCCAGCCTGACTTCGCTGGGCGTCAGCCTCGGGGTGGTCAGCCTGGGCCTGCTGCTGGTGCGGGTGCCGCTGCCGGCTATCGCCAGCCTCGGCGGCGCGCCCTGGTGGAGCTGGCTCGGCGGGCTGTTCGGCGCGGCCTACCTGACGGTGGCGATCCTGGTCGCGCCGCGCCTGGGTGCCGCCACTTTCATCGCGTGCGTGGTGGCCGGGCAGATGCTGGTCTCGGCGCTCTGCGACCAGTTCGGCTGGGCCGGTTTCCCGGTGCGCCGTTTGTCCTGGGAGGGCTATCTCGGCCTGGCGCTGGTGGTGGCGGGGGTATTGCTCCTGCAATGGCGGGGAAGAGCGTGAGGAGAGTGCCGGCGAAGGCTGTCAAGTGGAATCTGGCCTAGACCAAAATCTTGATCTCAAATTGTGATGAAGTTGGCATGAGTAGTTGTTGCAAAGCGTGTTGAAACCAAAGCGTCTTTTTCCCTCACTAGCGTCGTCGGGGTTCGAACAGCTTGCTGCCGAGTGAGCCTGCGGGCGTCATGGATGCGCTCGGCAGCCCTGTGCCACACCCTGACCTGGTGAGTCCCCCGATGATTTCGAAAAGCAGAAGAAGCTTCATCCGCCTGGCCGCCGGTACGGTCGGCGCCACCGTCGCCACCAGCATGCTGCCGTCGAGCATCCAGGCGGCCCTGGCGATTCCCGCGCACCGCCGGCATGGCAACCTCAAGGACGTCGAGCACGTGGTGATCCTGATGCAGGAGAACCGCTCCTTCGACCACTATTTCGGCACCCTCAAGGGCGTCCGCGGCTTCGGCGACCGCATGGCGATCCCGCTGCCCGATGGCCAGCGGGTCTGGCACCAGAAGGGCAGCAAGGGCGAGATCCTGCCCTACCACTTCGACACCAGCACCACCAGCGCCCAGCGCGTCGACGGCACCCCGCACACCTGGCCGGACGCCCAGCAGGCCTGGAACGAAGGGCGCATGGACAAGTGGTTGCCGGCCAAGACCGAGCGTTCCCTGGGCTACTACAAGGAGCAGGACATCGCCTTCCAGTTCGCGATGGCCAACGCCTTCACCATCTGCGACGCCTATCACTGCTCGTTCCAGGGCGGCACCAACCCCAACCGGCTGTTCCTCTGGACCGGCACCAACGACCCGCTCGGCCAGCACGGTGGTCCGGTAACCACCAACGACCACGACAGCAACGGCCCGGTGGAGCAGGGCTACACCTGGACCACCTATCCCGAGCGCCTGCAGGCTGCCGGCATCACCTGGCGGGTCTACCAGGACATGGCCGACAACTTCTCCGACAACCCGCTGATCGGCTTCCGCCAGTACCGCGCCGCGGCGCCTGACTCGCCGCTGATCGTCAACGGCCTGAGCACCTGGAAGCTCGATGCGCTGAAGCGCGACGTGCTGGCCAACAGCCTGCCGCAGGTGTCCTGGATCGTCGCCCCGGCCAAGTACTCCGAACACCCCGGCCCGTCCAGCCCGATCTGGGGGGCCGAGTACACTTCCTGGGTACTCGACGCGCTGACCGCCAACCCGGAGGTCTGGAGCAAGACCGCGCTGCTGGTGATGTTCGACGAGAACGACGGCTTCTTCGACCACGTCGCCCCGCCGGCCGCGCCGAGCCTGAACAAGGACGGCACGCTGCGCGGCAAGACCACCGCCGACGCCACCCTCGAATGGCACACCAAGGGCGATATCCGTTATCGCAACCAGCCCTACGGCCTCGGCCCGCGGGTGCCGATGTACGTGATCTCGCCGTGGAGCAAGGGCGGCTGGGTCAACTCCCAGGTGTTCGACCACACCTCGGTGATCCGCTTCCTGGAGCAGCGCTTCGGGGTCATGGAGCCGAATATCAGTCCCTGGCGTCGTGCCGTCTGCGGCGACCTGACCTCGGCGTTCAACTTCGCCAACCCGAACAACGAGCCGTTCCCCGAACTGCCCGACACCAGCCAGGCCGACGCCATCGTCGCCAGCCAGATCAAGCTGCCGAAGCCGAAGCCGCCGGCGGTGGCCGCCATGCCCAAGCAGGAAATGGGCATCCGTCCGGCCCGCGCCTTGCCCTACGAGCTGGGCGTGCATGCGCGCTACCGCAGCGGCGGAGATGCGCTGAGCCTGACCTTCGCCAACACCGGCAAGGCCGGCGCGGTGTTCCAGGTGTTCGACCTGCTCGACAGCGAGAACCCGCCGAAACGCTACACCGTCGGCGCGCGCAAGCGCCTGCACGACAGCTTCCAGGGCGACGCCAGCGGCGACTACCACCTGGAAGTGCACGGTCCGAACGGTTTCCTCCGGGTCTTTCGCGGCAACCTGCGGCGCGACCTGGCGGAGCGCAAGGCGCCGCTGCCGGAAGTGCGGATCGACTACGAGCCGCTGTTCGGCAACCTGCGCGTGCAACTGATCAACCGTGGCCGCCATCCGGTCAAGCTGACGGTCAAGGACAACGTCTATCGCCAGGGCGAGCGGCGTACCGTCAACGTGCCGCCGGGACAGCGCCGGGAAGTCCGCTATTCGCTGCGCAGCAGCGGCAACTGGTACGACTTCAGCGTCAGCGCGCAGGGGGCGGACAGCTTCCTGCGGCGTTTCAGCGGTCGCATGGAAGATGGTCGCTCCGGCTTCAGCGACCCGGGCATGGGCCTGGGCACGCTGACCTTCTGACCCGGACGGCCGCGCCGGCTCCCTGCAATGGGGCGGCCGGCGCGGACGGCCTGCGCCCTAGTCGAGGGGAACCGGGTAGAGGGTATTGAGGATCCACTTGCCGTCCTTCAGGACGAAACCGTACGAAATCTCCTTGGCCATGTACGTATCCCAGCGCGTGCAGACGCCCTGGCCGTCGGCCTGCTTGCAGGAGTAGGCATCGATCTTGCCCATGTGCAGCTTCTCCAGGGAAACCACCTGGAACTTGCTGTTGCCGCTGCAGGCCACCGGATTGTCGATGTATCCGTACTGGCGCCAGGCCGCGTCGTAGTTGCCTCTCGACTTGAACAGGGTCTTGTCTTTCTGCGACGAGCCGGACGGCGGCGTCATCCCGTAGATGTGCTGGGTCACGTGGCCGCCCATCGAGGTATTGCGCGTGGCGTCGGCGCTTTGCTGCACGCTGGTGATGTCGCGGCAGGCGGCGGCGTTGGCCGAGGAGGCCAGCAGCAGAAGGGCGGAGAAACCCAGGCCGGCGACGCACTGGCGTGCGTCGGGGCGGGGCAGTGAAAAGCGGTTCATCGGCGGCTCCTGTGAGATGGATTGCTTATGAAGGAACGCCGCCGCGCAGTTTTCGTGAAGATGCCTCAGTCGCGATAGCGTGGTGGCGGCGCGTAGCCGCCGCCGTTCCGGGCGTCGGCGGGAAATGCCTGCGGTCCGTCGGCCGGCGCCTCGCGACCGCTGGCCGGAGCGTCCAGCTCGAACAGGGCCACGCCGATCACGCCGAGGTTGCGGCTGTCGCCGGCCGCGCTGTTGCTGGCGTAGGCATCGTCGGGGCTGGCGAAGCGGAACGCCGCGACTTCCCGTTCGTTCTTGCGGAAGCCCTCGATCACCAGGCTCTCGCCCGGTTCCAGCACATAGCCGCGGTTCTTCAGGCTGCCCGGCTGGCCGTTGAGCACGTCCAGGCCGTCTACCGTGGCGACCACCTCGTAGGTCGCGTTGCCGAGGTTGTTCAGCCACAGTCGGTAGCGCTGGCCTTCACGACCCTGCAATTGCAGGGTGCTGCGGTGCTGCACGAGGTCGAACTTGCCGCCATCCTCGTCGAGTACGGCGAAGCCCACCCTGCCCTTGGCCAGGGGCAGTTCCTTGATGGCACGTCCATCGAAGCGGCTCGCGCTGTAGAACACCTGGCGGCGATCGACCGGTTGCTCCGATAGACGTCGCAGGGCCACCGAGGTGACCGGCGAGGCGACGCCTTCGCCCCATTGGGTGCCGAGCCGCTGCTCGGTCGGCGCGCCGGCCTGCTGTTGGGGCAGGCTGCAGCCGCCGAGGGCCAGCAGGCCCAGCAGTAATGCGGATAGCAGTGGTTTGCGCATGGTTCCTTCCTCTCCCTGGACACCTGGAGGCGGGGTGCCTCCCTGATGGCTCCGAGCACCGATGATGCCCGATCTTCGGCGGGCTTCGTAAATTTCCTCGAACGGGCGCGGCGGCGCGTTTTCCTATTGGCTGACCCAGCGCTGCCGCGCCCAGGCGCTCAGGCTGTCGACCCCGAGCACCAGGACCAGCATGGCCAGGATCACCGTGGCGGCCTGGGCCTGCTGGAACAGGCTCAGGCTGAAATAGAGCATCTGCCCGAGCCCGCCGGCACCGACGAAGCCGAGCACGCTGGCCATGCGGATATTGTTCTCCCAGCGGTACAGGGTATAGGCCACCAGTTGCGGCCAGACCCCCGGCAGGGTGCCATAGGCGAATGCCGCGAGGCGTCCGCTGCCGGCCAGGCGCAAGGCCTCGGCGGGCTGCGCCGGGGTGTTCTCCAGGGCTTCGGCGAACAGCCGGCCGAGCACGCCGCCGGTGTGCAGCGCCAGGGCGAGGGTCCCGGCGTTCGGCCCGAGCCCGGCCGCCAGCACCATCAGCGCGCCCCAGACCAGCTCCGGCACCGCGCGCAGCGCATTGAGCAGGAGTCGCGCCAGGCTCTGCGCCGGCACGCCGAAGCGACCTGCCGCCGGCAGCGCGAAGAGCAGGCCGAGCAGCGCCGCCAGCAGGGTGCCGATGGCCGACATGGCCAGGGTTTCCAGCAGCCCCCGGCCAATCGCCCGCAGGTGCGGAGCGGACAGGTCGGGCGGGAAGAACTCGCTGGCGTAGGCGGCCATCTGGCCCAGTCCCTTGCCGCTGAAAAGACCTGCGGTGTCCATGTCCAGATAGGCGAACGAGGCGCCCACCGCGGCCACCACCAGCAGCGGCCAGAGCAGCAGGCGCCAGGTCCGGCTCATGCCAGCCTCCCGCGCAGGAAGCGGCTCAGCAGGTCGGCGAGGAGGACCAGCAGGAGGAAGGTCAGCAGGATGCTGGCAACCTCGCCGCCGGCGAACATCCGCAGCGACAGGTCGATCTGCTGGCCGAGGCCGCCGGCGCCGACGAAGCCCATCACCACCGAAGCACGGATCGCGCACTCCCAGCGATAGACAGTGTAGGAAATCATTTCCCCGGCGGCGTTCGGCAGCACCCCGTAGGCGAACGCCGCCAGCCGCGATCCGCCGCCCAGCAGCAGGGCGCGGGTGGGGCGCGGATCCACCGACTCGAAGATTTCCGCGTAGACCTTGCCGAGCATGCCGGCATAGGTGATGGCGATGGCCAACACCCCGGCGGTGGGGCCCAGGCCCACGGCGCGGACGAACAGCAGCGCCCAGACGATTTCCGGCACGCTGCGCAGGAGGATCAGCAGGCCGCGCACCGGCCAGCGCAGTGCCCGTGCCCACCAGGCCGGCAGGCCGCCGCGCGGCAGTGCCGAGAGCGACAGGGCGCGGGTCGCCAGCAGTGCGGCGGGAAACGCCAGGAGCCAGGCCAGGGCCATGCCGGCGGTGGCGATGGCGAGGGTTTCCAGGGTGGCGCGGCCGAGCAGGGCGAGGAACCCGGGATCGTGTGCCGGCGGCCAGAAGCCGGCGAGGAAACCGCCCATGGTGCGCGCGTTGTCGCCGCTGAACAGGCCGGGGATATCCAGTTCGCTGAGGCGCAGCCCCGGCCAGAGCAGCAACGCGGCCAGGGTCAGCAGCAGGCGCGGCAGGGCGGCGGGGTCGCGCGGCGGAGAAGCGGCGTTCAGCATCGTGGGATGTGCACCACGGCGGGTTCGCCGGCCGGGCTGGCGCGCTCGGCCTGCAGTTGTTCGTTGGCGTAGAGGGCGTCCAGCGCGGCGCGGTCGACTTCGTCGGCGGGCAGGTCGAAGGCGATGCGTCCGGCGCGCAGCCCGATCACCCGGGGGAAGTGTTGCAGCGCCAGGTCCACCGCGTGCAGGCTGGCCAGCAGGGTGCTGCCGCGCGCGGCGGCCTCGCGGTTGAGCAGGGCCAGGGTATGGCCGGCGAGCACCGGGTCCATGGCCGAGACCGGTTCGTCGGCGAGGATCAGCTCGGCGCGCTGGTAGAGCACCCGGGCGATGCCGACCCGCTGCAACTGGCCGCCGGAAAGCTGGTCGCAGCGCTGGAACAGCTTGTCGCCGAGATCCAGGCGTTGCAGTGCGTCGTGGGCGCCGGCGCGGTCCAGCGGATAGACCAGGCTGACCAGGCTCTTCCATAGCGGCCACTGGCCGAGGCGCCCGGCCAGTACCGCGCTGACCACCCGCTGCCGTGGCGGCAGCGGCGGTGCCTGGTGGACCAGGCCGATGCGCGCGCGCAGGCGTTGGCGGGCGGCGGCGGATAGCGCCCAGGGCTCCTCGCCGAGCAGTTCGACACGGCCGGCGCTGGGCCGCCATTGGCTGGCGAGCACCCGCAGCAGGCTGGTCTTGCCGGCGCCGGAAGGTCCGATCAGGGCCACCCGTTCGCCAGCGGCCAGGCGCAGGCGGATGTCGGCAAGGGCGCGTTGGCCGTCGGCGTGGACCAGGTCCACGCCGTCGAGGCTCAGGCTCACTTCAGCAGGCCGGCGGCGCGTGCGGACTCCTCGATGCCCTTGTAGTTGTCCGGATTGGTCTCGATGAAGCGGCTGGCGGCCTGCAGGTCGAGGATCTCCTTGTCGGCCGGTTTCGCCGGGTCGAGGGCGAGGAAGGCCTGCTTGATCTTCTCGGCCAGGGCCGGGTCGAGGTTGCCGCGCACGGTCCAGTTGTAGTCGTAGTAGGTCGGCGTGGTGGCGAAGACCTTGACCTTGGCGGTATCGACCTTGCCGCTGTCCACCAGCTTCTGCCAGACCGAGGCGTTCAGCACGCCGGCGTCGACCTTGCCGGCCTGGACCCAGGCTACGGTGGCGTCGTGGGCGCCGGAGTAGGCGACGCGGGAGAAGAACTGCTCGGGGACGATGCCGTCCTTCTGCATGAAGTAGCGCGGCATCAGGCTGCCCGAGGTGGAGGAGACCGAGCCGAAGGCGAAGGTCTTGCCCTTCAGGTCCTGCAGGGATTTCACCTGGGGATCGGCCGTGATGAATTTGCTGGTGAACTGCTGGTCCTGCTCGCGCTGCACTAGGGGAATGGCGTTGCCGGTCTTCAGCCGCGCCTGGACGAAGGTGAAGCCGCCCAGCCAGGCCATGTCCAGGCGGTCGGCGGCCAGCGCCTCGACCACCCCGGCGTAGTCGGCCACCGGGACGAACTTCACCGGCATGCCGAGTTGCTTCTCCAGATAGGCGCCGAGCGGCTTGAATTTGCGCAGTAGCTCGGTGGGCGCCTCGTCGGGGATCGCCGAGACCTTGAGTTCTTTCAGGGTTTCGGCGTGGGCGAGCGCGGCGGACAGGGACAGGGCGATGCCGGCGGCGAGCGCCAGGGAGCGTTTCAACATGGGAGAGTTCTCCGGTTCAATGGCGGAAAAAACCCGGGGAGTATAGTGGTGCGCGGCCCGCTTGGGCAGCCGTCGCGGCGTTGCTCGCCGGCGCCTCGCGGGTAATATGGCGCTCCCCGTGCCCATTCGCTGCGTATTGGAGTTCGCCATGTCCGCTTCCCTGCCTTCCCTTGCCTTCGCCGGTCTCGGCCTGATGGGCGTGCCCATGTGCCGCCGGCTGCTGGCCGCCGGCTATCCGCTGGCGGTGTGGAACCGTTCGCCGGGCAAACGCGAGTTGCTCGCGGCCGAGGGCGCGAAAGCCGTCGAGGTCCCGGCCGAACTGGCCGCCGACGCGGAAATCCTGATGCTTTGCCTGGCCGATACCGCGGCGGTGCGCGAAGTAGTGTTCGGCGCCGGCGGCATCGTCGAGAACGCCAGGCCCGGGCAGTTGCTGGTGGATTTCTCCAGCGCCGAGCCGGCCGCCACCCGCGAGATGGCCGCCGAGCTGGAGGCGCGCTGCGGCGTGCGCTGGGTCGACGCGCCGGTCTCCGGCGGCACGCCGGGTGCGGAAAGCGGCAGCCTGGCGATCATGGCCGGCGGACGCGCAGCGGATATCGAACGCCTGCGGCCGGTCCTCTCCCGGCTTGGCCAGCGCCTGACGCGCATGGGCGAGGTGGGCGCCGGGCAGGTGACCAAGGTCTGCAACCAGATGATCGTTGCCTGCAACGCCCTGGTGATCGCCGAAGTGGTGGCGCTGGCGGAGCGGGCCGGGGTCGACGCCAGCCTGGTCGCTCCGGCGCTGGCGGGCGGCTTCGCCGACTCGAAGCCGTTGCAGATCCTCGCCCCGCAAATGGCCGAGAGCCGTTACGAGCCGGTCAAGTGGCACGTACGGACCCTGCTCAAGGATCTCGATACCGCGGTGAAGCTGTCCCGCGAGCAAGGCGCGGCCACCCCGATGAGTGGGTTGGCCGCGCAGTTGATGCGTCTGCACGGCAGCCAGGGCTATCTCGAACGCGATCCGGCGACCCTGGTGGAGCAATACCGGACCGCCGTCGAGTGAACCTCAGGCCTGGTTCAGGCTGCGCAGCGGCGGCGCGGCGTCGAAGCGGTAGGCGCGGAGGAACTCTTCCAGGGCCGCCAGCGGCAGTGGCCGGCTGAACAGGTAGCCCTGTACCAGCTCGCAATGGTTCTCCCGCAGGAACGCCAGTTGCTGCGGGGTCTCCACGCCCTCGGCGACGACTTTCAGATGGAGCTTCTGGGCCATCGCGATGATCGCCTGGGCGATTTCCATGTCCCGCTGCGAGGCGGGGATGTCCATGATGAACGAGCGATCCACCTTCAGCGCGTCCAGCGGCAGGCGCCGCAGGTAGGCGAGCGACGAATAGCCGGTGCCGAAGTCGTCGATCGACAGGCTGACGCCCAGCTCGCGGAGGCGTTCGAGCAGCGGGATGGTCTGGTCGATGTTGTACATCAGCGCGTCCTCGGTCACCTCCAGTTCGAGGAAGCACGCCGCCAGCCCGGCCTGCTCCAGCGCATGACGGACTTCGTCGACCAGGCTGGCCCGGCCGAGATTGCTGGCGCAGCAGTTGACCGCCACCCGCAGCCGTTCGTGGCCGGCCAGGTGCAGGCTGCGCAGGTCGCGGCAGGCGCGTCGCAGCACCCAGTCGTCGAGCTGGTCGATCATGCCGTTGGCTTCGGCCAGGCCGATGAAACGGTCCGGACCGAGCAGGCCCTGGGTCGGATGGCGCCAGCGCACCAATGCCTCCAACTGGTGTACCTCGCCGTCGGCGAGGGCGAGGATCGGCTGGTAGTGCAGCTCCAGTTGGTCGTCGCGCAGGGCCTGGCGCAGTTCCTCCTCCATCTGCAGTTCCTGGGTCGCCCGCACCAGCAGTTGCCGGCTGAAGAACTGCGCGTTGTTGCGCCCGCAGGCCTTGGACTGGTGCAGGGCCAGGCCGGCGTTCTTCAGCAACTCCTCGCACTGCTCGCCGTCGTTCGGGTAGAGGCTGACGCCGACGCTGGCGGTCATCACCAGGGTGCGCCCGTCCAGGGCGATGGGTTCCTTCATCTTCTGCATCAGGCGTTGCGAGAGGATGTGCGCCTCGTGGTCCTGGGTGAGGTCGGCGAGCACGCAGAACTCGTCGCCGGCGAAGCGCGCCACCACGTCGCTATCGCGCAACACGCTGCGGATGCGTTCGGAGACGATCTTCAGCAGTTGGTCGCCGGAGTCGTGGCCGAGGGAATCGTTGATCCGCTTGAAGTGATCGAGGTCGAGGAACATCACCGCCAGGCCCTTGCCTCTCAGGCGACAATTCTCCAGGTGCTGGACGAACACTTCGTTGAATGCCGTGCGGTTCTGCAGGCCGGTCAGGCTGTCGTAGCGAGCCATCTGGCGCAGCGAGGCGTGGGCGTGGTCGAGCTGGTTGAGCAGGGCGTTGACCCGGCTGTTTTCGCTGAGCCGGCGCTCCCGTTGTTTCTCCGACCATGCGGCCCAGATGCCGCAGGCGGCGATGGCGCTGGCGAGCACTCCGGTGAGCCAGCCCAGGCGCAGCGAGTCGGCGCTGGCTTGCAGTTCCAGCGGCGTGCCGGCGGGTACGCTGAGCACCAGCGCGGCCATCCCGGTGAAATGCATGGCGGCGATGGCGCCGGCCAGCAGCAGGCTGGCGATCAGTTTCATGTAGCGGTAGCGCGCGCTGCGCCGGCCGCGCAGGTAGGGGACCGCGGCGAGGGCGGTGAAGGCGGCGCCGATGGCGATCAGTACCGAAAGGGCGAACAGCGATGGCTGGTAGTACTGGGTGGCCACCGAGCGCATCGCCGCCATCCCGGTGTAGTGCATGGCAGCGATGCCCAGGCCGATGCAGCAGGCGGCGAGCAGGCAGGGCAGCAGGCCGAAGCGCGGGCGGGCGGTCATGTACATCGCCAGGTACGAGGCGGCGACGGCGATCAGCAGCGACAGGCCGGTGATCGGCAGGTCGTAGCGCAGGGCGATCGGCGCGTGGAACGCGAGCATGGCGACGAAATGCGTGGCCCAGATGCCGCTGCCCAGGCAGAACGCCCCGATCCATTGCCAGAGGCGCGGGTGGCTCAGGCTGTTGCCGACCCGCTCGACCATGTCCAGTGCCGTGTACCCGGCGAGGCAGGCGACGAGGAAGGCGAGCGCCACCAGCGACGGCGAATAGGTGCAGTTCTGCAGCACGTAGCCGTCGACGAGAGACTCTCCGAGGAAGCGCAGGCCTTGCCAATCCATAGCGGTGTCTCCCTGGACACGGAAAACCCGCGGACGGCGCGGGTGCGGGCTGGGGGTGGCATTGTGCTTCCAGTATAGATAGCGGGAGCCACCTGCAAGGTCGGCATGGAAGGAAGTCGCTGGCCGCCGACATACGGCCGGTTTCGGCATTTTCCCGGGGAGAAAAGGCATAGCTGAGCTTGTTCCGGCTCCATCGCCACGGGCATGATCGCTGCGCCCGCGAGGGCTCGCGAGGCTTCACGAAATTTTGACCAGGCGCCCGATAGAGTTCGGGCGCCCCGCCACGGGGGGTGGCGGCGGTCCGTTACGTTTCAGGAGTTGCTTCAATGGGTGGGGGTATCAAGCGTTTCTTGCCGGCTATCGGTTCGACCCGGCTGGTGATGCTGTTCGCGCTGGTTCTGGTGGTGTTCTACAACGCGGCGACCTGGAAGGCCCTGCATGGCCTGGTGCCGCTGCAAGGCTTGAAGGGCTTCGCGTTCTTCGCCTCGTTCGCGGCGTTCCTGTGGGCCGCCTTCACGCTCCTGCTGACCCTGGTTTCCTTCCGCCCGCTGCTCAAGCCGGCCTTGACCCTGGTCGCCCTGTGCTCGGCCGGCGCGACCTACTTCATGGGCAGCTACGGCATCAGCATCGACACGGTGATGGTGCAGAACGTCTTCGAGACCAACGCCACCGAGGCCGGCGACCTGGTCAACCCGACCCTGCTCGGCTATCTGCTGTTGCTCGGTGTCCTGCCTTCGCTGCTGATCTGGCTCTGGCCGGTACGCTACCGGCCGTTCTTCCGCGGCCTGCTGAACAAGATCCTGACGCTGCTCGGCTGCCTGCTGATCGTCGCGGTAATGGTAGGCAGCTTCTATTCCACCTACGCCCCGATCTTCCGCGAGGAAGACAAGCTGACCCACTTCATCAACCCGACCAACTACATCTACGCGGTGGGCAAGTACGCCAAGCAGCGCCTGGTGATCAAGGAACACCTGGTGGTCGAGCCGATCGGCCTGGACGCCCGCCAGGCGCCGGCTGCGCTGCAGCGACAGAAGAAATCGCTGCTGGTGTTCGTGGTCGGCGAGACCGCCCGTGCCGATCATTTCTCGCTGAACGGCTACGCTCGCGAGACCAACCCGGAGCTGAGCAAGCAGGACATCGTCAACTTCACCCAGGTCCGTTCCTGCGGCACTTCCACCGCGGTCTCGGTGCCCTGCATGTTCTCCCAGTACCCGCGCGAGGACTACAGCGACAAGAAGGCCAAGACCCACGAAGGCCTGCTGGACATTCTCCAGCGTGCCGGCGTGCAGGTGTTGTGGCTGGAGAACAACAGCGACTGCAAGGGCACCTGCCTGCGGGTGCCCAACCGGGACATCCCGAAGACCCAGCCGAGTCCGTTCTGCGACGGCAAGAACTGCCTGGACGAGTCGCTGCTGGTAGGCCTGCAGGAGTACATCGACGGCCTGCAGGACGACGCCATCATCGTCCTGCACTCCGATGGCAGCCACGGTCCCGAGTACTACGAGCGCTACCCGAAGGAGATGGAGCGCTTCCAGCCGGTATGCCGGACCAACCAGCTCGGCAGTTGCAGCAAGGAAGAGCTGGTGAACGTCTACGACAACACCATCCTCTATACCGACCACTTCCTGACGAAGGTGATCGAATTGCTCAAGCGGAATGCCGACAAGCGCGATACGGCGATGATCTACGTGTCCGACCACGGCGAGTCGCTGGGCGAGAATGGCGTCTACCTGCACGCGGCGCCCTATTCGATCGCGCCCCAGGCGCAGATCCACGTGCCGATGGTCATGTGGTTCGCCCCGCAGGCGCTGGGCAACTGGGGCATCCAGCGCAGTTGCCTGGACGGCAAGCGCGACGACAAGGACCTGAGCCACGACAACCTGTTCCACTCGGTGCTCGGCCTGCTGGACGTACAGACTTCGCTGTACCAGCCGGCGCTGGACATCTTCGCCAGTTGCCGCGCGCCCAGGGCAGCCCAGTGAGCGACGGGGGCTGAAAGAAAAAAGGCCGTGGAGGATTCCCCCCACGGCCTTTTTCGTCGGCTTTCGCCTTATTTGTCGCGGACCAGCAGGACCGGACGCGAAGCCACGCGGATCAGGCCTTCCGCCACGCTGCCGAGCATCAGGCGGCGCATGCCGCGACGACCATGGGTGCCCATGACCACCACGTCGGCATCGCTGGCCTGGGCCTCGAGCTCGATGCGCTCGGCGATTTCCTCGCTGGCGCGCTCCTGGCAGACGCGATCGAAGGTGGCGCCTTCGACGTTGCTCGCCTCGACCTTCTCGCGGGCCTTGGCCAGGACGTCATCGGCGGCTTTCAGCGCGGCTTCGCGCAGCGGCTCGGGGTTGTAGTACACCGCGTAGTCGGGAAGGTGGCGCAGCGGGCTGTCGACGATGGTGATGACGCGCAGCTTGCCGCCGCTGAGGCCGGCCAGCTTGATGGCCTCTTCCAGGGCGCGGTCGGAGACCGGGCTGCCGTCCACGGCTACCAGAATGCGATCGTACATAAGGTGTCCCTCCAGAGTGAGTGTCCGCCCGCCGGGCGTTCTTGAAACTTCAAGGACACTGTAGACCCTCGCGGCCGACGGACCTTTGCCGGAGGTCAATAAGTCGCAGGGCGATCGTCGCGATTCCGCTGCGACGCCTGGCTCGCGGCCCGGCGGGGGCCGGGGAACGGGGCGAACGGTCGCCGCGCGGCCATTCGCCGTTGTGGCCTTCGCTGGAAATGAAATGAAAGAAGCCATGGGGGATGCCCATGGCTTCTCGTTTCGCGCAGCCGTTGCCGGGCGTCAGCCGGCGACCAGGATGCGGATCGCCTCGAGGCGCAGGGAGGCCTTGTCGAGCAGGGCCAGGCCTTCCTCGCGCTGGGTGCGCAGGCTGTCCAGCTCGCTGTCGCGGACGCTCGGGTTGACCGCCTTGAGCGCGGTCAGGCGCGCCAGTTCCTCGTCCATGGCGGCGGCGAACTGCTGCTTGGCCCTGGCCACGCGTTCCTCGTGGCGCGGGACGATCTTGCCCTCGGCCACGTCGAACTGCTTGGCCAGCACGTCGCGCTGGGCCTGGACGAACTTGTTGGCGCTGACCCGTGGCACGCTTTCCAACTGGTCGTTGAGGGTTTCCAGGGACACCCGGCCGGCCAGGTCGTTGCCGTTGGCGTCGAGCAGGCAGCGCAGGGCCTGGGGCGGCAGCCAGCGGCCGAGCTGGAGGGCGCGCGGTGCCACGGCCTCGCTGACGAACAGGAGTTCGAGCAGCACGGTGCCGGGCTTCAGCGCCTTGTTCTTGATCAGCGCCACCGAGGTGTTGCCCATCGAGCCGGACAGCACCAGGTCCATGCCGCCCTGAACCATCGGATGTTCCCAGGTGAGGAACTGCATGTCCTCGCGGGCCAGCGCCTGGGCACGGTCGTAGGTGATGGTCACGCCTTCGTCGTCGCCGAGGGGGAAGCCGGCGTCGAGCATCTTCTCGCTTGGCTTGAGGATCAGGGCATTTTCCGAATGGTCTTCGCTGTGGATGCCGTAGGCGTCGAACAGGCGCTCCATGTAGATCGGCAGGGCGAAGTCGTCGTCCTGTTCCTCGATGGCCTCCACCAGCGCCTCGCCTTCGCCGGCGCCGCCGGAGTTCAGCTCGAGCAGGCGGTCGCGACCGCTGTGCAGCTCCGCTTCGAGGGCTTCGCGACGGGCGCGGCCTTCGGCGAGCAGCGCGTCCCAGGCCTTGTCCTCGCCGCCGTCGAGCAGCGGCAGCAGGCGCGGGCCGAACTCGTGTTGCAGGGCGTTGCCGGTGGGGCAGGTATTGAGGAAGGCGTTCAGCGCCTGGTGGTACCACTGGAACAGGCGCTGCTGGGCGCTGTTCTCCAGGTGCGGTACGTGCAACTGGATGGTGTGTCGCTGGCCGATCCGGTCGAGGCGGCCGATGCGCTGCTCGAGCAGGTCCGGGTGGGCCGGCAGGTCGAACAGCACCAGATGGTGGGCGAACTGGAAGTTGCGGCCTTCGCTGCCGATTTCCGAGCAGATCAGCACCTGGGCGCCGAACTCTTCGTCGGCGAAGTAGGCGGCGGCGCGGTCGCGCTCGAGAATGCTCATGCCTTCGTGGAACACCGTGGCGGAGATGCCCGAACGCAGGCGCAGGGCGTCTTCCAGGTCGAGGGCCGTCTCGGCGTGGGCACAGATGACCAGGACCTTGAACTGCTTGAGCATCTTCAGGGTATCGATCAGCCACTCGACGCGCGGGTCGAAGCGCCACCAGCGGTTGTTGTCGTCGCCGTCTTCCCACTGCTGCTGGAAATTCACTTCCGGATACAGGTCCGGGTGTTCGCCGGCCGGCAATTCCTCGTACTGGCTCGGCATCGGCAACGGATAGGCGTGCAGTTCGCGCTGGGGGAAGCCCTGCACGGCGGCACGGGTGTTGCGGAACAGCACGCGACCGGTGCCGTGGCGGTCGAGCAGCTCGCGGACCAGGCGCGAGCGAGCTTCTTCATCGCCGCCCTCGACGCTGGCCAGCAGCTCGTCGCCCTCGCTGCCGAGGAAGCCGTGGATGGCCTTGCGCGCGCCGGCGGAAAGACTGCCGTGGTCGAGCAGTTCCTGCACCGCTTCGGCGACCGGGCGATATTGCTCGCTCTCCCGGCGGAACGCTTCGAGGTCGTGGAAACGATTCGGATCGAGCAGGCGCAGGCGCGCGAAGTGGCTGTCCTGGCCGAGTTGCTCCGGGGTCGCGGTGAGCAACAGGACGCCGGGAATGATCTCCGCCAGTTGCTCGACCAGCGCGTATTCGGCGCTGACCTGGTCCTGGTGCCAGACCAGGTGGTGGGCTTCGTCGACCACCAGCAGGTCCCAGCCGGCGGCGAACAGGGCGTCCTGGGCGCGTTCGTCTTCCTTCAGCCACTCCAGGGCGACCAGGGCCAACTGGGTGTCCTCGAAGGGATTGCTGGCATCGCTTTCGGCGAAGCGCTCCTTGTCGAACAGGGCCACCTGCAGGTTGAAGCGCCGGCGCATCTCCACCAACCACTGGTGCTGGAGGTTTTCCGGGACCAGGATCAGCACCCGCCCGGCGCGGCCGGAGAGCAACTGGCGATGGATGATCAGGCCGGCCTCGATGGTCTTGCCCAGGCCCACTTCGTCGGCCAGCAGGACGCGCGGCGCCATGCGGTCGGCGACTTCGCGGGCGATGTGCAACTGGTGGGCGATCGGCTGGGCGCGGGCGCCGCCGAGGCCCCAGAGCGAGGACTGGAGCAGTTGGCTGCGGCGTTCGAGAGTGTGGTAGCGCAGGGAGAACCAGGGCAGGGGATCGATCTGTCCGGCGAACAGACGGTCGCTGGCGAGGCGGAACTGGATGAAGTTGGAGAGCTGGGTTTCCGGCAGGGTGCGCTGCTCGTTCTGCGCGGTGAGGCCGTGGTACACCAATAGGCCCTCGCTTTCCTCGACCTCGCGAACGGTCATCTTCCAGCCTTCGAAGTGCGTCACTTCATCGCCGGGGGCGAAGCGCACGCGGGTCAGCGGCGCATTGCGCAAGGCGTATTGGCGGGTATCGCCGGTCGCCGGATAGAGCACGGTGAGCAGGCGGCCATCCTGGGCCAGGATGGTCCCCAGGCCCAATTCCGCTTCACTGTCGCTGATCCAGCGTTGCCCCGGTTGATACTGCGCCATGTCCACCTCCCAAAAAAGCCGGGTATGGTACCGCAACGCGTGGCGTTGAGCGACGCTTGGCGATGGATTGCGTGTTGCGCCACGGCTTCGTCGGAGAGCCGTCCGTCGGTACGGGAGCGACCGCCTGGCGGCTGGTTCTCAAGTCGAGCGGCGGGTCGACCGATAACCCTTGTAGAAGAACGCCGCAAACCGGCACGCTGCGAGAACCCATGACGCGGCACTACCCAGAGAGGTTGCCTGCATGCTTCCGCCGATCCCCCAGGGCCTGATCCCGGTCACCGTCCAGCAGGACCCGCCCAAGCCCCGTCCGGCCACGCCGCCGGTCGCGCCGACCCAGGCTGGCGCGGGCAGCGATGGCGTCGCCTTGCGCCAGGAGCGCGACGAGGAAAGCTGGCTGGAAGAGGAATACCGCCGTCGCCAGCGCCGCCAGGGCGGCGAGGCGCACGCGCGGAGCGACGAGGGGGACGAGGCGCCGGCTGACGAGGCGGGGGAGAGCGCCCAGGCGGACGAGCTGCCGCGCAAGGGACAATTGATCGACATCGAAGTGTAACCCTGGTTTTCCAGGCTTCAGCAGCGGCCTTGCGGCGTAGTAACCTGCGGCCCATGGACCTGTTCGCCGACGCACCCCTGACCCTGCCGGACGCCGACCTGCGCTATCTCCCGCATTGGCTGGATGCGCCGCTGGCGAGCGCCTGGCTGTTGCGCCTGGAACAGGAAACGCCCTGGGAACAGCCGATCCTGCGCATCCATGGCGAGGAGCATCCGACCCCGCGCCTGGTGGCCT
Source organism: Pseudomonas sp. HMSC076A11 (assembly GCF_001810205.1). Lineage (NCBI taxonomy): Bacteria > Pseudomonadati > Pseudomonadota > Gammaproteobacteria > Pseudomonadales > Pseudomonadaceae > Pseudomonas > Pseudomonas sp. HMSC076A11. The sequence continues at coordinate 75,277 of NZ_KV800316.1, forward strand.
GGTACGGCGACCCTGACGCCGCCTACCGTTATTCCGGCCAGGTCCACCGGCCGCTGCCATGGACCGCGTTGCTCGGCGAGATCCGCGAGCGCGTGGAGCGCGAGGTCGGCCAGCGGGTCAACGGCGTGCTGCTGAACTACTACCGCGACGGCCAGGACTCCATGGGCTGGCACAGCGACGACGAGCCAGAGCTGCGCCGCGATCCGCTGGTCGCCTCGCTCAGTCTCGGCGGCAGCCGCCGCTTCGACCTGCGGCGCAAGGGCCAGACCCGCATCGCCCACTCTCTGGAACTGACCCATGGCAGCCTGCTGGTCATGCGCGGCGCAACCCAGCATCATTGGCAACATCAGGTGGCGAAGACCCGCCGCTCCTGCATGCCCCGTTTGAACCTGACCTTCCGCCTGGTGTACCCCCAGCCATGAACGACGACGACAAGGTGATCGACCTCAGCGCCGAGCGCGACAAGCGCATCCACGACGTGCACGAGAAGCGCCTGCAGGAGGTCCGCAAGGCCTTCGAACAGGTGTTGCCGCTGGGCAAGCCGCGGAAGAAGCCGAAAGGCAAGCCGAAGAAGCGCTGAAGCCTCCGCCGCCGCGTTCGCCGGCGGCGCATTCCTGCGGGCAACGTGCGGCGATCGGGCAGGTTTTTCCCGGTTATCTGCGGCGTCCGACCGCATTCTCCCTCCTGCGAAACTTGACCTGGGTCAGTGTCATGCACCTGGCCGAAAAAGCCCGTCCGGGCGATTGATCCAGGTCAATATTGCGCCGCCGCGCCTCGCTAATCTGAGCCCATCGAGCAACACCCAACCGGCAACTGGAGGCCATCAACATGTTCATCGACGAAGTGGTTCTCGCAGGGATTCTTACAGTAGGCCTCATGGTCGCTTTCTTCGGTGGGGTCGGTTACTTCATCTGGAAGGATTCCCATAGCCGCAAAGGCTGATCCTCCCGGATACACAGAGCACGCAAGGCACTTAGGGCGACTTCGGTCGCCCGTTTTTTTTGCGCCTGGAAAAACACCGGCGCAGCGATCGGGATACTACGAATGTCGCTGGACGATATTGTTAGCAGCCTAATAATATAGGCTGCACATATCGCCTCGGCGTTCGCCGGCTATCTATGCTGATGTAGACCCCGTTTCGGAAGACCCTGTGCCCATTCACTGGAAGCCGTTCCTGGCACCCTCGACGCTGGCGCTCAAGTTCGCCATCAAGACGCTCCTGGCCGGCGGCCTGGCGTTGTGGTGCGCCTTTCGCTTCGACCTGGAGCAGCCGCAATGGGCGCTGATGACCGTGCTGATCGTGTCCCAGCCGTTGTCCGGCATGGTGGTGGCGAAGGGCTTGTTCCGCCTGCTCGGCACCCTGGTCGGCACCGCGATGTCGGTGCTGATGATCGCGCTGTTCGCCCAGGCGCCCTGGTTGTTCCTGCTGGCCATCTCGCTCTGGCTGGGGCTCTGCACGGCGGCCTCGACCTCCCTGCGCAACCACGTTTCCTATGCCTTCGTACTTTCCGGCTATACGGTGGCGATCATTGGCCTGCCGGCGGTGGACCAACCGCTGCTGGTCTTCGAGCAGGCGGTGGCGCGTTGTACCGAGATCTGCCTGGGGATCATCTGCGCCTCGGCGGTCAGTGCGATCCTCTGGCCGCAGCGGGTCGAGCAGAACCTCGACAAGCAGGCCCACGCCACCTGGCTGCTGGGCATGCAGGCCGCGCGCGGCGAGATCGACCCGCGCCAGCGGCAGCCGCAGGGGCTGCTCAACGCGCTGAGCAAGATCGTCGAGGTCGATGCGCAGCGCGACCATGCCTGGTTCGAAGGCGAGCGCGGGCGGCGCCGGGCCGGCGCCCTGGCGTTGCTCTCGCGCGACCTGCTCAGCCTGTTGCGCACCGCGCGCGGCGTGGCCCGGCAACGGGCGCGGCTGAGCGAAGAGGAAGAGCGCCGGGTGGAGCGCTGGCTGGCCGCGCTGGCCAGCGCCCTGGAAGGGGCCGATCCGGCGTCGATGCTGGCGCTGCGCGAGGAGTTGGCGCAGGTCGCGGTCGAGCCGCAGTGGAGCAACGACCAGCGTTACCTGCTGACCCGCTGCTCGGTGCTGCTGCTCAAGGCGGTGAATGCCGAGAAGGGCATGCGCGCGGTGGCCAGCGGCGAGGTCGAGGGGCGGGTGGGCAGCGCCGGTACCCTGTCCTGGCACCGCGACCTGCAGATGGCGCTGTTCTACGGCGCGCGTAGCGCCCTGGCGTTGCTCGGGCTGTCGGTCTACTGGATCTATACCGCGTGGCCGGCGGCGTCCGGCGCGATGCTGCTGGCGGCGGTGGTGTGCAGCCTGTTCGCCAACCGTGACAACGCGGTGGCCATCGGCCTGAGCTTCCTGCGCGGCATCGTCTACGCGATCCCGGCGGCGATGCTGGTCAGCCAGTGGCTGCTGCCGCAGTGGAATGGCTTCCCGCTGCTCTGCCTGGCGATGGGCGTGCCGCTGTTCTTCGCCACCCTGGGCATGGCCGTACCGGTTACCGCCGGCACCGCCACCTCGTTCGCGATCCACTTCATCGTCCTGGTCGCGCCGCGCAACCAGATGGACTACAACCTCGCGACCCTGCTGAATTCCGCCCAGGGCGTGCTGATCGGAGTCGGCTTCGCGGTGGTGATCTTCCGCTTGCTGACCTTGCGTCCGGGCTGGCTGACCCGACGCCTGCTGGATGCCACCTGCGTCGACCTCGGCCGCCTCACCCGGCGCCCGCTGGCGCAGGCGGAGAACTGGTTCGGCGGGCGCATGGCCGACCGCCTGTTGCGCCTGGCGCGGCACGCCAACCTGTTGCCGGAGCAGGAGCGGCGGCGTTGGGACGATGGCCTCCTGGCGCTCGACCTGGGTAACGAACTGATCCACCTGCGGGCCTGCCTGGAAGGCGCCCGTGGCGTCCTGCGCAAGGCGCGCGACCGCTTCCTCGGGGAACTGGGCGAGCTGCTTGAGGCCGGTCCCGCGGGGCCGCGCAGCGACCGCCTGGAACGGATCAGCCTGCCGTTGCGCGAAGCCCTGGAGCGCGACGCTCGCCACGACGACGAAGCCAGCCGCCTGGCGCGCGCGGCCCTGGCGCAACTGCTGTTCACCTGGCAGCAGTGGTGCCATCAGGAGGAAAGCCATGAGTCTGCATGAGTCGGCCTGGGGCGGCGTCTACCTCAGCCCGCTGTTCGTCTATGCCCTGCTGGCGCTGGCGGCCACCGCCGCGCTGCGGGTGCTGATCCAGAAAACGCCGTTGCGTCGCTGGGTCTGGCACGAGGCGCTGTTCGACTGCGCCCTGTTCATTTTGATGTTGAGTGGCATTACCTGGGCGGCTACGACCTGAATCGTCGCCCCGAGAAGGAGATTCGCATGCGTGCATCGCTTCGCGTCGTCGTCACCCTGCTGGTGGTCGCTGCCGCTGTCCTCGCCGGCATCTGGCTCTGGCGCTACTACATGCTCTCGCCCTGGACCCGCGATGCCCGGGTGCGGGCCGACGTGGTGGTGGTGGCGCCGGACGTGTCCGGCTGGGTGACCGACCTGGAGGTCAAGGACAACCAGGTGGTCAAGGTCGGCGACGTGCTGATGCGCATCGACCAGGAACGCTACCAGGCCAACCTGGAGCAGGCCCGCGCCGTCGCCGAGACCCGTCACCAGCAATACCTGTTGCGCCAGAACGAGGCGGCCCGGCGCAGCCGCCTGGGCATCGGCGCGATCAGCGCCGAGGACAAGGAAAACGCCCAGATCAATGCTGCCATCGCTCGCAGCGAGTACCAGGAGGCGCTGGCCCAGGTGAAGATCGCCGAACTCAACCTCAAGCGCAGCGAGCTGCGCGCCGCGCGCAACGGCCAGGTGACCAACCTGCGCCTGGCCCAGGGCAACTACGCCACGGCGGGCCAGGCGGTGATGGCGTTGGTCGACCAGCAGTCCTTCTATGTGGTCGCCTACTTCGAGGAAACCAAGCTGCCCGGCATCCGCGTCGGCATGCGCGCCCAGGTCCGCCTGATGAGCGGCGATCAGCCGATCGACGGCACGGTGGAGAGCATCAGCAGCGGTATCACCGACCGCAACTCGACGCCGGACGGCCAGTTGCTGGCCAATGTCGAGCCGACCTTCAACTGGGTGCGCCTGGCGCAGCGTATTCCGGTGCGCATCCGCCTCGACCAGGTGCCGGCGGATGTCCACCTGAGCGCCGGGATGACCGCCAGCGTCACCGTGCAGGGGGACTGAACGGCAGCGCTTGCGTGGCGCCATCCAGCGTGCTGGCGCCAAGCGCGCAGGCCAGCGCCGCCAGCACCAGGGCGAGGCCGACCCAGGGCGTCGCGGCGACTCCCAGTGCCGCCACCACCAGGCCGCCCAGCGCCGCGCCGAGGCCCACGCCCAGGTGCATGGCCGAGGTGTTCAGGGCGACGCCGGCGGAACCGCTGGCCGGATCGCTGCGCAGCAGGAAGCTCTGCACCACCGGCGAGATCATCCAGCTGATCGCGCTCCAGACCATCAGTACCGGCAGGAACCCGATGCTGCCCAGGCTCAGCGGCACCGCCGCCAGCGCCAGGGCGAAGGCCGCCGGCACCAGACGCAGGGCGCGCCGGTGGCCGAGGCGGTCGGCCAGCCAGCCGCCGATATAGCCGCCGCTCAGCGCTGCCAGGCCGATCAGCAGGAGGATCAGGCTGATCTCGCTGGGCGAGCGAATACCGGCCATGCTCGCCAGGTACGGGGTGAAATAGGCGAACAGGGTGAAGTGCCCGCCGAGCAACAGGATCGATACCAGTTGCGCGAGCCACAGCGCGGGCTGGCGCAACTGCCGCAGGTAGCCTTCGCGGCCGGGCAGGTCGCCGGCCTGGCGTTGCGGCAGGTAGCGCCAGAGCAGCAGGCACAAGGGCAGCGAATAGACCGCGATGCCGGCGAAGATCCAGCGCCAGCCGAACCAGTCGCTGATCTGTACGCCCAGTGGCACGCCGAACACCAGCGAACCGCTGATGCCCATGAAGATCAGGCCGATCGCCCGGCCGCGCTGGGCCGGGGCGGCCAGCTCGGCGGCGAGCAGGCTGGCGAGGACGATCAGCAGCCCGCAACAGGCCGACATTCCCAGGCGAGCCAGGAGCAGGCCGAGATAGCCCGGAGCGAGGGCGGCGAGCGCGTTGCTGAGGGCGAACAGCAGCAGGGTCGCCAGCAGCAGGCGGCGGCGTTCGATGCGCCGGGTCAGCCAGCCGAGCAGCGGTGCGGCGAGGGCGAAGCCGAGGGAGAACAGGGTGGTGAGCTGGCCGGCCAGGCTGATGGAGACCCGCAGGTCTTCGGCCAGGGGCGGCAGGATGCCGATCAGGATGCTTTCCGCCAGGCCGGCGGCGAAGGTGGTCAGGGATAGCAACAGCAAGCGAAGGTCCATGGCGGCTCCGATTCCCGGTAAGGGGTTTCGGGCGGTGGAGTGCCTTCGGTTATCCCTGGTGATTGAGGTAAGACAGCGGACAGGGTAGAGCAGCGCGCGGCGGCCCGGCAAGTCCGCCGGGCCGGATGGCCCGACGATAGGGAAAGCCGCTCAGCCGATGCTGATCGGCGGCAGTTCGGCCAGCTCGACGCTGAGCTTCTCTTCCGGCGCCATGATCTCCGCTTCGCCGTCGACCACCTGCTTGCCTGCCTGGTTGAACACCCGCGTGGCTATGCGCACGCGGTTCTTCGGCAGCTTCTCGAGGACTTCCAGTTCGACCTTCAGGTCGTCGCCGAGCTTGACCGGACGGGTGAAGCGCAGGGTCTGGCCGAGATAGATGGTGCCTGGGCCGGGCAGCACGGTGGCGATCGCCGCGCTGATCAGGGCGCCGCTGAGCATGCCGTGGGCGATGCGTTCCTTGAACTGGGTGGTGGCCGCGTAGGCGGCGTCCAGGTGCACCGGGTTGCGGTCGCCGGAGACTGCGGCGAACAACTGCAGGTCGCGCTCGGCGATGCTGCTGGTGTACTCGGCCTTTTGCCCGACCTCTAGCTCGGCGTAGGGAATGTTCTGGACCTGGCTCATGTTCTCTCCTTTGTCGAATGATCCCGGCGGTGGCGCAGGGCCTGTTCCAGCCAGTCGATCAGGTCTTGGGTGACCGCGTCGCGGTTGCTCTCGTTGAACAGCTCGTGACGGGCCTCGGGATAGGTCTTCAGGGTCACCTGGCGCAGCCCGGCACCGCGCAGGGCGTCGGCCAGGTCGCCCAGGCGCTTGCCCTGGCTGACCGGGTCGCGTTCGCCGCCGATGATCAGCAGCGGCAGGTCGGCATCGATCTGCCGCAGGTGGGTGGGCGGGGTGATATCGGCCAGGCCGCCGAGCAGGTCCACCCACAACTGGTTGCTGCAGCGGAAGCCGCACAGCGGGTCGGCCACGTACCTGTCGACTTCCTGCGGATCGCGACTGAGCCAGTCGAAGGCCGTGCGATTGGGCTTGAACGCCTTGTTGAACGAGCCGAACGAGAGGAAGTCGATCAGCGCGCTCTTGCCCAGCGGCCCCTGGCGCCAGCGCTCGAAGCGGGCGATCAGGCGGGCGATCCGGTAGAGCGCTTGCGGCTGGTAGTTGGAACCGGAAAGGATCGCCCCTTGCAGGCTGCAGCTGTGGTGCAGCAGGTAGGCCATGGAGATGTAGCTGCCCATGCTGTGGCCCAGCAGGAAGATCGGCAGTTCCGGGTGCTGCTGGCGGATATGGTGGTTCAGGCTGGCCAGGTCGCCGACCACCTTGCCCCAGCCGCCCTGGTCGGCGAAGTGGCCCAGCTCGTCGGCTTCGGCGGTCCGGCCGTGGCCGCGCTGGTCGATCGCATAGAAGTGGTAGCCGGCAGCGTTCAGCGCGGCGGCGAGACGCTCGTAGCGACCGGCGTGCTCGGCCATGCCGTGGGACAGCATCACCGCGCCGACGGCCGCGGCGCTCGGCCAGTGGCGGGTGTACAGCGGGGTTTCGTCGCTGGCGGGGAGCCAGTAGGCAGCGGCGGGCATGTTCGTTCCTTGTGCCGGGCGGACGCGTTCCGGCGCATTCTAGCAGCGTACGCGGCTTCGTCCCGGAAAAGCGCCACCCTTGGGCACGGGCCGCTCTGGAATGGCGGGCGGCGAAGAGCGACAGGCTGGAGATTCACACTATCAATAAGGGCAGGAGGAGTATTTGCGCTGTCCGACGCAACTGCTAAGTTGCCCGATGCCCCGCACATGCGGGCCAGACCCGCTCAGGTAAGAGGACAAGAATAAATGCAACCTGAATTCTGGAACGACAAACGCCCGGCCGGCGTACCCGACAGTCTCGACTTCGCCGCCTACCGTTCCGTGGTCGAGGTCTTCGAGCGCTCCTGCAAGAAATTCGCCGACCGCCCGGCCTTCAGCAATCTCGGCGTGACGCTCAGCTATGCCGAACTCGATCGTCTGTCCGCCGCCTTCGCCGCCTACCTGCAGAAACAGACCGATCTCCAGCCCGGCGACCGCATCGCGGTGCAGATGCCCAATGTCCTGCAATATCCCATCGCGGTGTTCGGCGCCTTGCGCGCGGGGCTGGTGGTGGTCAACACCAATCCGCTGTACACCGCCCGCGAAATGCGCCACCAGTTCAAGGACGCCGGCGTGCGTGCGCTGGTCTATCTGAACGTGTTCGGCAAGCTGGTCGAGGAAGTGCTCCCGGATACGCGGATCGAGTACCTGATCGAGGCGCGCATGGGCGACCTGTTGCCGGCGCTGAAGGGCTGGCTGGTGAACAGCGTGGTGAAGTCGGTGAAGAAGATGGTCCCCGATTATCGCTTGCCCCAGGCGCTGCCGTTCAGGCAGGCCTTGAAGCAAGGCCAGGGCCATGCCCTGCAGCCGGTCAGGGTCGGCCTGGAGGATGTCGCCGTGTTGCAGTACACCGGCGGCACCACCGGGGTCTCGAAGGGGGCGATGCTCACCCACGGCAACCTGGTGGCGAACATGCTGCAGGTCCACGCCCAGCTTTCCCAGCTCGGCAAGGATGGCCTGCCGCTGATGAAGGAGGCGCAGGAGGTGATGATCGCGCCGCTGCCGCTCTACCACATCTATGCCTTCACCGCGAACTGCATGTGCATGATGGTCAGCGGCAACCATAACGTGCTGATCACCAACCCGCGCGACATCCCCGGTTTCGTCAAGGAACTGAAGAAGTGGCGTTTCTCCGCGCTGCTCGGCCTCAACACCCTGTTCGTCGCGCTGATGGAGCACCCCGGGTTCAAGGACGTCGATTTCTCCAACCTGAAGCTCACCAACTCCGGCGGCACCGCACTGGTCAGCGCCACCGCCGAGCGCTGGAAGGGCGTCACCGGCTGCACCGTGGTGGAAGGCTATGGCCTCACCGAATGCTCGCCGGTGGTGACCACCAACCCCTACGGCGAGCAGGCACGCCTGGGTACGGTGGGGATACCGGTCGTGGGCACGGCGCTCAAGGTGATCGACGAGCAGGGCAACGAGCTGCCTGTCGGCGAACGTGGCGAACTCTGTGTGAAAGGTCCGCAAGTGATGAAGGGGTACTGGCAGCGTCCCGAGGCCACCGAGGAGATTCTCGATGCCGAAGGCTGGCTGAAGACCGGCGACATCGCGGTGATCGACGAGGACGGCTTCGTGCGCATCGTCGATCGCAAGAAGGACCTGATCCTGGTCTCCGGCTTCAATGTCTACCCCAACGAGATCGAAGACGTGGTGATGGCCCATCCGAAGGTGGCCAGTTGCGCGGCAGTGGGCATTCCCGACGAGAAGTCCGGCGAGGCGGTGAAGCTGTTCGTGGTGGCCCGCGACCCCAGCCTGTCGGTCGAGGAACTCAAGGCCTACTGCAAGGAAAACCTCACCGGATACAAAATTCCGCGACAGATTGTGCTCAAGGATGCATTACCGATGACGCCTGTGGGTAAAATCCTCCGTCGTGAGCTGCGCGAAATCGCCTGATAGCCTTACAAGGCTCTGAAACGGGCATTTGCCGGGGACAGGAAAGACCGTGACCGAGACTAATGTCTCGGTCATTTTTTTGACCGAATAGGTCATGTTTGGTGCTGGTCTGCCTCTGGCAAAGCTGATAATCTCGGCGCGCCTAATAGCCCTGGGTCCAGGGTTAGCGAGCAGATCACAACAAGATGCCGCCATGAGCGGTGAAGATTAGCTGTTGCTTAGGAGTGGGCTTCCATGATCGAAAACTTCTGGAAGGACAAGTACCCAGCGGGTATTGCTGCCGAGATCAATCCCGACCAGTACCCGAACATCCTGTCGGTACTGAAGGAGTCCTGCCAACGTTTTGCCACCAAGCCCGCGTTCACCAACCTGGGCAAGACCCTGACCTACGGCGAGCTGTACAAGCTGTCCGGCGACTTCGCCGCCTACCTGCAGCAGCACACCGATCTCAAGCCCGGCGACCGCATCGCCGTCCAGTTGCCCAACGTCCTGCAATACCCGATCGTGGTCTTCGGCGCCATGCGCGCCGGCCTCATCGTGGTCAACACCAACCCGCTGTACACCGCGCGCGAACTGGAACACCAGTTCAACGACTCCGGCGCCAAGGCGGTGGTCTGCCTGGCCAACATGGCCCACCTGGTCGAGGGCGTACTGCCGAAGACCGGCGTCAAGCAGGTGATCGTCACCGAAGTCGGCGACATCCTGCCGCCGCTGAAGCGCTTCATCGTCAACTTCGTGGTCAAGCACATCAAGAAGATGGTGCCGGCCTACAGCCTGCCGCAAGCCACCAAGCTGACCGACGCGCTGGCCAGGGGCGCCGGCAAGTCGTTCCAGGAAGCCGCGCCGCAGGCCGACGACGTCGCCGTGCTGCAATACACCGGCGGCACCACCGGGGTCGCCAAGGGCGCCATGCTGACCCACCGCAACCTGGTGGCCAACATGTTGCAGTGCAAGGCGCTGATGGGCGCCAACCTCAACGAGGGCTGCGAGATCCTCATCGCGCCGCTGCCGCTGTACCACATCTATGCCTTCACCTTCCATTGCATGGCGATGATGCTCACCGGCAACCACAACATCCTGATCACCAACCCGCGCGACCTGCCGTCGATGCTCAAGGACCTCGGCCAGTGGAAGTTCACCGGCTTCGTCGGCCTGAACACCCTGTTCGTCGCCCTGTGCAACAACGAAACCTTCCGCAAGCTGGACTTCTCCGCGCTGAAGCTGACCCTCTCCGGCGGCATGGCGCTGCAACTGGCCACCGCGGAGCGCTGGAAGGAAGTCACCGGCTGCGCCATCTGCGAAGGCTACGGCATGACCGAGACCGCGCCGGTGGTATCGGTCAACCCGTTCCAGAACATCCAGGTCGGCACCATCGGTATCCCGGTGCCCTCGACCCTGTGCAAGGTGATTGGCGACGACGGCCAGGAAGTGCCCCTGGGCGAGCGCGGCGAACTCTGCGTGAAGGGTCCGCAGGTGATGAAGGGCTACTGGCAGCGCCAGGAGGCCACCGACGAGATCCTCGACGCCGATGGTTGGCTGAAGACCGGCGATATCGCGATCATCCAGGAAGACGGCTACATGCGCATCGTCGACCGGAAGAAGGACATGATCCTGGTCTCCGGCTTCAATGTGTATCCGAACGAACTGGAAGACGTGCTGGCGACCCTGCCGGGCGTCCTGCAGTGCGCCGCGATCGGCATCCCCGACGAGAAGTCCGGCGAGTCGATCAAGGTCTTCGTGGTGGTCAAGCCGGGGGCGACCCTGACCAAGGAACAGGTCATGCAGCACATGCATGACAACCTGACCGGCTACAAGCGGCCGAAGGCCGTGGAGTTCCGCGACAGCCTGCCGACCACCAACGTCGGCAAGATCCTGCGCCGCGAACTGCGCGACGAAGAGCTGAAGAAAGCGGGCCAGAAGTAAGTCCGCCGTTGCCTGAAGAAGCCCCGCCGATGCGGGGCTTCTTCGTTGCAGGCAGTCGGTTGCGGATGAGCGTGCCTGTGCTGGCGTGCCGGCAGCGCATCACCTGCCGGAGGCCCCCCATGGCCCGCCTCGATCCTGCCCTGGCCGAAGAAATACGCCGTCTGCCGATCAGCCGGCGTCTGGAACTGACCCAGGCATTGCTGCATCGCGCCGGCCCCGAGGTGGAGCGCCAATGGCCGCCAGTGGCCGAGGATCGCCTCGCCGACTGCCGGGCGGGCACCGCCGATGCGCTGCCGCTGGCCGAGATGCTCAAGCGACTGGGGCGCTGAGAGGGCCATCGCCCACCAGCAGCGTCGGCCGTATCGCGGCAGCGAGCGTTAACCGGGATTCGTCCTCTTCCGCTCAAATCTGCGACAATTCCGAATATTTTTCGCCTCGGCAGTGGCCGGAGCTTCTCCCGTCCTCCGCGACTGCGGCACGCTCACAGCATTCGAAAAGCCTAGATGACCGACCAGACTCCTTCCCTTGACCAACTCGTCCGGCGCCTCGACCAGGCCCAGATCAGCGACCGCCACCGCTTGCGCCGGCAGCTCCACGAACTGCGCAAGCAGCCCGACGACGCGCGCCTGGCGCAGTGGGTCGAGCGCTTCCAGACCTCCTGCGCCAAGGTCGAGGCGCGGCGCGCCAGCGTGCCGGCGATCCGCTACGACGACAGCCTGCCGATCGCCGCCAAGCGCGACGAGATCAAGGCCGCTATCGCCGCCCACCAGGTGGTGGTGATCGCCGGCGAGACCGGCTCGGGCAAGACCACCCAGTTGCCGAAGATCTGTCTGGAGCTGGGTCGCGGCATCCACGGCCTGATCGGCCATACCCAGCCGCGTCGGCTGGCGGCGCGCAGCGTGGCGACGCGGGTCGCGGAAGAGATCGGTACGCCGCTGGGCGCGCTGGTCGGCTACCAGGTGCGCTTCGAGGACCAGAGCGACGACAGCACCCTGGTCAAGCTGATGACCGACGGCATCCTCCTGGCCGAGACCCAGCACGACCGCTACCTGGAGCGCTACGACACGCTGATCGTCGACGAAGCCCACGAGCGCAGCCTGAACATCGACTTCCTCCTCGGCTACCTGAAGACCCTGTTGCACCGGCGTCCGGACCTGAAGCTGATCATCACCTCGGCGACCATCGACCTGGAGCGTTTCTCCCGGCATTTCGACGGCGCCCCGGTGATCGAGGTTTCCGGCCGCACCTATCCGGTGGAGACCTGGTACCGGCCGCTGGCGGCGGAAACCGACGAGGAGGGCAACCGGGTCGAGGACGACCTGTCGGTGGACCAGGGCATCCTCGCCGCCCTCGACGAGATCGCCGCCCACGAACGCGAGGTCGGCAAGCGGCCCGGCGACGTGCTGGTGTTCCTCCCCGGCGAGCGGGAGATCCGCGACGCCGCGGAGATGCTGCGCAAGGCCAACCTGCGCCACACCGAGGTGCTGCCGCTGTACGCGCGACTGACCCCGGCCGAGCAGCAGAAGATCTTCCAGCCGCGCCCGGGACGCAAGATCGTGCTGTCCACCAACGTCGCGGAAACCTCGCTGACGGTGCCGGGCATCCGTTACGTGATCGACAGCGGCACCGCGCGGATCAGCCGCTACAGCTACCGCGCCAAGGTCCAGCGGCTGCCCATCGAGGCGGTGTCGCAGGCCAGCGCCAACCAGCGCAAGGGCCGTTGCGGACGGGTCGAGCCGGGCATATGCGTGCGTCTCTACAGCGAGGAGGACTTCAACGCGCGTCCGGCCTTCACCGACCCGGAAATCCTCCGCACCAACCTGGCCGCGGTGATCCTGCAGATGCTGCACCTGCGCCTCGGCGACATCGAGGCGTTCCCCTTCATCGAGCCGCCGGACGGCAAGGCGATCAAGGACGGCTTCACCCTTCTGCAGGAACTGTCGGCGGTCAACCGCGAAGGCCAGCTGACCCCGCTGGGGCGCCAACTGGCGCGCCTGCCGATCGACCCGAGGCTGGGCCGCATGCTGCTGGAGGCGGCCCAGCAGGGTAGCCTCGAGGAAGTGTTGACGGTGGCCAGCGCGCTGTCCGTGCAGGACCCGCGCGAGCGTCCGGTGGAGCGGCAGCAGGCCGCCGACCAGGCGCACGCGCAATGGAAGGACCCGGATTCCGACTTCGCCGCGCTGATCAATCTCTGGCGTGGCTTCGAGGAGCAGCGCCAGGCGCTGGGTTCCAATGCCCTGCGCAGCTGGTGCCGGAAGAACTTCCTCAACTACCTGCGCCTGCGTGAGTGGCGCGACGCCCACCGCCAACTGACCCTGATCTGCCGCGAACTGAAGCTGCCGTTCGGGCGTCCGGCCAAGGCCGAGGCGCGCAAGCCGGAGGCGAAGAAAGGCGCGTCGGCCGACAACGAACGCGAGGTACCGGGGATCGATTACGCGGCGGTCCACAAAGCGATCCTGTCCGGCCTGCTCAGCCAGATCGGGCAGAAGGCCGAGGAAGGCGACTACCTCGGCGCTCGCCAGCGACGTTTCTGGATCCATCCGTCCAGCGGCATCGCTCGCAAGCGCCCGCAATGGATCATGGCCGCGGAACTGGTGGAGACCACCAAGCTGTTCGCCCGAATGGTCGCGAAGATCGAGCCGGACTGGCTGGAGCCGCTGGCTGGGCACCTGATCAAGACCAACCACTTCGAGCCGCACTGGGAGAAGCGTCGCGGCCAGGTGGTGGCGTTCGAGCAGGTCACCCTCTACGGCCTCATCGTCATCGGTCGACGTCCGGTGCACTATGGTCCGATCGACCCGCCGGTGGCGCGCGAGCTGTTCATCCGCGAAGGCCTGGTGCGCGGCGAGATCAACAGCCGCGCCAGGTGCCTGAGCGCCAACCGGCAGTTGCTGGAAAAGCTCGACGAGCTGGAAGCCAAGGCACGCCGGCGCGACATCCTGGCCGACGAGGAAACCCTGTTCGCCTATTACGACGCGCGCCTGCCGGCGGACATCTACCAGACCGCCAGTTTCGAGAAATGGTACGCCCGCGAGCGGCAGAACCAGCCGGACCTGCTGCTGATGCGCGAGGAAGACGTGCTGGCCCGCGAAGCCAGCGAAGTCACTGCGGCGCAGTACCCGGATCGCCTGCGCCTGGGCGATCTGCACCTGTCGCTGAGCTACCAGTTCGAGCCCGGCACCGCGCGCGACGGCGTCACCGTGCGGGTACCGGCGCCGCTGCTGCCGCAATTGCCGGCCGAACGCATCGACTGGCTGGTGCCCGGCCTGCTCTACGACAAGGCGGTGGCGCTGGTGCGCAACCTGCCGAAGGCGATCCGCAAGAGCTTCGTGCCGGTACCGGACTTCGTCCGCGCCGCCCTGGAGCGCATCACCTTCGGCGAAGGTTCGCTGCCGCAGGCGCTGGGCCGCGAGCTTCAGCGCATGACCGGCGTGCGGGTAGCCGACGAGGCCTGGGCCGAGGCGGCGACGCAGTTGGACGATCACCTGCGGATGAACATCGAGGTGGTCGACGCCCAGGGCAAGTTCCTCGGCGAGGGCCGCGACCTGGCCGAACTCACCGCGCGTTTCGCCGAAGCCAGCCAGGCGGCGCTGGCGATACCCCAGGCCGACAAGGAACAGCAGCGTCCGGTGGAGGCCAAGGCCTTCGCTAGCGTCGCCGAGAAGGCCCAGCAGAAGGTCGCCGGATTGTCGATGACGGTATACCCGGCGCTGGTGGAGGAGCAGGGCGAGGTCAAGGAAGGGCGCTTCCCGACCCAGGCCGAGGCCGACTACCAACACCGCCGCGCCCTGCAACGACTGCTGTTGCAGCAACTGGCCGAGCCGGCCAAGTACCTGCGCGCCAAGCTGCCGGGGCAGACCGAGATGGGCCTGCTGTACCGCGAGCTGGGACGGGTCGAGGCGCTGGTCGAGGACATCCTCCTGGCCAGTCTCGACAGTTGCGTGCTGCAGGGCGAAAGCCTGCCGCGCGACGGCGCCGCCCTGGCCGCGCTGGCCGAGCGCAAGCGCGCTGCCTGGAACGAGCACGCCGAGCGCCTGGCACGCCTGGTGCTGGATATCCTCAAGCTCTGGCACGGCCTGCAGAAGCGCTTCAAGGGCAAGGTCGAGCTGGCCATGACCGTGCCGCTGAACGACGTCAAGGGCCAACTGGCCAACCTGGTGTATCCGGGGTTCGTCCGCGCCACCCCGCTGGAGTGGTTGAAGGAGTATCCGCGTTACCTCAAGGCCATCGAGCAGCGCCTGGACAAGGTCGCCGGCCAGGTCCAGCGCGACCGGGTGTGGAGCGGCGAGCTGGGCGAACTCTGGGCGCAATACCAGGCGCGCCTCGCCAAGCACGCCCAGGAAGGCAAGCGCGACGCCGAGTTGCAGGTGTATCGCTGGATGCTGGAGGAGTACCGGGTCTCGCTGTTCGCCCAGCAACTGGGAACCCGGCTGCCGGTCTCGGACAAGCGCCTGGCCAAGCAGTGGAGCCAGGTCGAGGGCTAGTTCCAGGGATACCGCGCGAAATGAAAAAGGCGCGCCGGTCGAAACCGGCGCGCCTTTTTCGTTCTGGTCCGATCAGTCGCGCAGGTTCAGTGCGCGACGGATGGTGAAGAACAGGTCGGTCTGGTCGGTCAGGCCGGTGACATTGGCGGCCTGCGGGCCGTAGGCGGCGATGCGCAACTGGGTGCCGGTGTGCTCCTGGGAGCCTTCCTCGGAGTTGCCGTAGCTGATCGCCAGCGGCGCGCCGTCCTTGGTCGTGAGCAGTTGGGTCAGCCCCGGCGCGGCGGTTTCCGGCGGGATGATCTGGCTGGAGTGGGCGTGGTCGGCGGTGACGATCACCAGGGTCTCGCCATCGGCCTTGGCGAAGGCCAGGGCCTTCTGCACGGCTTCGTCGAGGTCGACGGTCTCGCCGATCTGGCCGCACGGATTCGCGGCGTGGTCCTGCTTGTCGATGGACGCGCCCTCGACCTGCAGGAAGAAGCCGTTCGGATTGTCCTTCAGCAGCTCGATGGCCTTGCTGGTCATTTGCGCCAGGGTCGGGATGTCGGCGGTGCGCTTCGGGTTCGCCTCGCAGCTCACCGCCGGCTGGTTCAGGTTGCCGTGGTAGGTGGCGGTCGGACCGAGCCAGCGCACTGGCATGTTGCCCGGCGCGAACAGGCCGATCAGCGGCTGCTTCTGGTTGGCGCGGCGCACGGCTTTCAGCTCGTCGAGGTTCTCGACGATCCGGTAGCCGCGGGCTTCGGCCTGGGCGCGGAGGGTCTTGCCGGCATAGCGGCCAGCCTTGGCGGTTTCCGCGAAGGTCGCGGCGCCGCCGCCGAGAACCACGTCAGGGCGGGTCTTCAGCCACTGCTCGGTGATCGAGCCGGCGCCGCCGTTCTCCAGGGCATTGCTCGGGCACTGCTTGCTGGTGGCCTCGGGACCGTAGCACTTGCGAGCGGTGACGTGGGCGAGCAGGGCGGCGGGGGTGGCGTCCTGCAGCTCGGCGGTGGAGACGTTGCCGGTGGCCTTGCCGTTGAGCTTGGCCAGCTCCAGCAGGTTGCGGTGCGGCTGTTCGTGGATATCCACGCCGATCGCGCCGTTGTACGACTTGACCCCGGTGGTCCAGGCGGTGGCGGAGGCGGCGGAATCGGTCACGTAGTCCGGCAGGCCGCTGTCCTTGTGCAGGGAGTAGTGGGTGTACTGGCCGGTCAGCGGCAGCGCATCGATACCCTTGAAGTAGCCGCCCGCGCCGCGCGCGTAGTTGCGCGCCACGGTGATCTCGGAGTCGCCCATGCCGTCGCCGATCAGCAGGATCACGTTCTTCGCCTTCTTCTTCGACAGCGACTGCTTCAGGGCCTGGGTCAGGTCCTGCTCGACGCGCCGTGCGCCGCCGTACTCGCTGAGTTCGCCACGGGCCTGGCGGTTGAACAGCGACGGATCGTCCTGGCGCGCCTGGGCCGGCAAGGCGCTGCCGAGCACGGCCATGGAGACGGCAAGAGAGAGGGCGAGGGGATAACCTGGGGTCATGACGCATTTCCCTATGTTGAGGAGGTGGCTGTGCGAGACGGCAGGGCCATCCGGCGAGTGCTACGAAAGTAGGGAAGGGTGATGACGGGCTTGTGACAATTTCTTTCGAAGTGTGTGGCGCGCGCGACGCATCACGTCGTGACGAGCGGGTAGCGAGCCGGTATGGTGCGCAGGTCTATTCCGGTTCGTTCAAGGAAAGCCTCCATGAGTCTGCACGGCGTTTACGATTCCCAGAACATCTTCGCCAAGATCATTCGCGGCGAAGCTCCCTGCTACAAGGTCTACGAAGACGAGGACGTGCTCGCCTTCCTCGATCTGTTCCCGCAGTCCTACGGGCATACCCTGGTGATTCCCAAGCACGCCGAGGCGCGCAACCTGCTCGAGATCGATGCGCAGAACCTGGCCAAGGTCATGGCCGTGGTCCAGCGCCTGACCCGCGCCCTGGTCGAGGAGGTGCAGCCGGACGGCGTGCAGGTCGCCCAGTTCAACGGCGCCCCCGCCGGGCAGACGGTCTTCCACATCCATTTCCACGTCATCCCGCGCTTCAGCGGCGAGAATCTCGGCATCCATGCGGCGAAGCAGGGCGACCCGGAAGTGCTCGCACAACTTCAGGAGCGTTTGGCGCAGCGTCTGCAAGGCTGATTGCGCATGGGCCGGCCCGGTTCGGGGGCGGTCCTTCGCTCGTCGGATTTTTCTGAAATATTTTGTTACATACTGTCGAGGGTCAGGCGCGCCGCGGTTTTCCGGCGATGTGCGCAACAATTTGCACAGTTTTTTTGACGTAGCATCCGCGACATCCCGCTCTTCGGAGCGACCACGGCGAACAGGGACGCCAGCCGTGCAGGTTTTTCGAGCAACAGGGGACAGCGGATGTTCAACCCGGCCAACCAGACCCACTTCAGCCTCACCCTCGACGGCCTCCGCCACGACCTGCAGGTCCTCGCCTTCAACGGCCACGAAGGCATCAGTCGCCCCTACCGTTTCGAACTCGAACTGGTCGGAGAGCGCGCCGGCCTCGACCTCGAAACGTTCCTCCACCGGCCCGCCTTCCTCGCCTTCACCCCGCAGGGCCAGGGTGTCCACGGCCTGGTCTACGGCGCTGCCCAGGGCGATGCCGGCAAGCGCCTGACCCGCTATCGCCTCACCCTCGTCCCGCACCTGGCCTACCTCGCCCAGCGCAACAACCAGCGGATCTTCCAGCACCTCACGGTGCCGCAGATCGTCGCCCTGGTCCTCGAGGAGCACGGCATCCTCGCCGACGCCTACCGCTTCCAGCTCGGCACCCGGTATCCCGAGCGCGAATACTGCGTGCAGTACGACGAAAGCGACCTGCATTTCGTCCAGCGCCTCTGTGCCGAAGAGGGCATCCATTTCCATTTCCGGCACAGCGCCGAGGCGCACCTGCTGGTGTTCGGCGACGACCAGACG